>JADFZZ010000018.1 GCA_015232315.1 SAR324 cluster bacterium
CAGCTACTAACCAAGGTAATGCTTCAATACAAGGGATTTTCATACGTCCTCCTGGGGTGAATGGCGCTCAGAAAATTTTTATGCCAAATCAACACAACTCAACAGATGTTTTTTTCGAAAACCCAAGGACCTATTAATCAGAGGGAAAGTAATCTTGAAGGTACATCCTTTTCCAAGTTCGCTATTGACTTCAATCGCACCATGATAAAGCAAAACTATTTTTCGTACCACACCCAATCCCAAGCCTGTTCCAGGCTCTGGTTTTGTGGAAAAAAACGCGTCATATATTTTGGGAATGTTTTCTTCAGGAATGCCGATCCCATTATCGGTGATGGAAACACAATAATGGTCGTCCTCCCGGACACTTGATATTTCGATGAGGGCATGGTCCTGCTTTGCCTCAAGAATCGCATCTTTGGCATTCAAAACAAGATTATTAAATAGTGAGTAAAAATGCTCTTCTCTGCCGGGAATCATCACTTCATGGCATAAATTCAAACGAATGGAGATGGAGAGTTTATTGAATGCTTCCCGGTATTCTTCAGCAATATTTTCAATGACCCGATCGATCGAAACAGGATCCGTTCCTGTTTCATCCTTGCCAATCTTGGAGAAATCAATGATTTGCCGGGTAATATTTAAAGCTCTATCGATTGATTTATGAATAATGATCAGTCCCTTGTCAATTTGTTGTTCATTAGCAAAGATCTTTTTCATATGGGGCATCACTTGTGGAATCACGGTGCTTTCTGAAGAATCAAGCATTTCATAAATTGCTTTGAGTTCCACACAGTTTTGGCTACTCAGGCTATCTTTAGTTTCTCGAACACTCACACCTAACTTCTTTTCTAACACAAGTTTAGAACCCGCCAGTGCGTTTTTAATTTCATGGGCAAAACCTCCCGCCATGTGTGTCTCTGTGGCTTCTTTTTCCAAAATCAGCATCTTTTCATGTGCAGATTCCAATTCTTTGGTCTGCTGTTTCACCTTTTCTTCCAGGTTTGTATAGAGCCTCGAGTTTTCCAGAGATATGGCCGCTTGCGAGGCTAATACCTCCAAGGTTTCCATGCGGTCTGGAGTAAAGGCGTTAGTCATCAGATTATTTTCAAGGTAGAGAATACTGATTATTTTTTTCTGGTACAGAATCGGCAGGCACAAAAGTGATTTGGGTTGAAATGCGACAACATAGGGATCATTCATGAAGCGCTTTTCATGAGCGGCATGTTCCAGTACCAGGGATTCCCCGGTACTTTCAACGTAGCGAACAATGGATTTGGGCAAATGTTTTTCTGCTTCCTGAGAATCCAGGGCAATTGCTTGCAACACCGTAATATCGGCTTGTTCAGCGGGATGTTGCGCCTGAATTTCCCAGGGTCCCTGATCCTGTAACAATATAATCCCTTTTTGCGCACCCGCGTTTTCAATCAGCACCAGAAGCATTTTTTTCAAAAGTCGTTCTAGTTTGATTTCACCGGAAATGGCCTGTGACGCTTTTATCACCCTTGCCAAATCAAGATTTGTGGGAAGAGACCCATTAAACTCATCCGTCCTGCCAGCCATAGCAACAGAGTTCTTTTTTATTTTGCGCTCGCGCATACTCTAAAGCCTAACCAGAGGCTACGGCCAATACGATGATAAAAGCGATACTCTGATTTCAGTTGATCCGCATCTGAAATAGCAGCCCCACCGCGAAGCACCTGGAGAATTTCCGTTTTATCACTTTTATCATAAAGGTAGATCGCGGATGCTGGTCCTTGAGGATCGGTTTCGACGTTTCCCGAGTAAGGAGCATACCAATCACTGACCCATTCCCAGACATTCCCATACATGTCATACAGTCCCCAGGGGTTGGGTTTTAACTGTTTGACAGGGTGTACATGGCCTCCTGAATTGACATTGTGCCAGGCATACTCATTGAGGCAGGAGCGATCATCACCACAAAACCATTTTGTCGTTGTGCCCGCGCGGGCGGCGTATTCCCATTCAGCTTCAGTGCATAAACGATAGGGATCTGCGCCTGCCAAGGGATTGTTTTTATTCAGCCATTCAAGATATTTTGGAATGTGAACGTTTGCGGAAATATCACTTGCGGCACAATCGTCCTGGGAACAGGCTGTATTTTTATTAGGTTGAAATGTTGGATCAACTCTATGGTATTCTCCAAGCGTTACAGGATGATCTGACATGTAATAGTTTTTAGAAATAGTCACGGTATGTGCGGTATTATCGCTATAATCAGAGCCGCCCATTTGAAAGGTTCCTGCTTTGATCAGCACCATGCCTGGATCATTAGGGTCTAATGGTTCTGTGCGTACTTTAGGGACAACCGGATTTTTAAGCGTATAGGTGGCTGTTGCCGGGGGGACTTGATTGGAGCCATCAGTCCATTTAATGATCAAGCGATACTTCAAAGGCACAACATCGGCATCAGGTTTAGGAATTTTAATGATATAGTTTCCGTTAGCAAGGGTGACAAAAGTATGTCCAATCTCATTTTCGACACTCCCGGTGACGGTTTTTCCTGAAGCATCTAAAAGCAGGGGCGTGAGATACACCAGATCATCTTCTGAAGTAACACCGACCACATAGACTGTAACTTCGGAACTGGCATCAATCGCCGAAATAGAAAAATACTCATCTGTGCCATTATTGATGCCGACAAATCCCGCATGATTGTTGATATAATCATCCACAGCAACGGCAGTTTCTTTGGTAGAACCGCCGGCTCCAGGTGAGACGGCATCGGCCGTTGAGTATACATTGCTTGGCCGTGGAATCAATTTAGCCCGATCCAGAATAATGCTTTGGTACTTTGCGGCCTCAGTAGCTCCCAGATTTTTTTGAATGTCCTCAGTTAAGGTTTGTTCCGTTTTGCCTAAACCATTCACTAATTTTTTAATATTTGCCAGGGTTTCTTCCGAAATATTTAAACTAGATTCCTTGGACAGTTTATCATAAACATACTGAGTGAATTTATAGCCAACCGCATAACGCAGCCGAATGTTATAAGTTTTCGTCGCGGATAACCCATTGTCTGCCAAACTAATGGGGAGTTGATAGATACCTAATTTATGCGGTGTTTGAAGAGTCGCAGTTTGGTTGGTTAAGGACTTCACCAGTGTGCCCTTGTCATCATAGATTTCAACATCCATGTTAAACGTTTTCGCCGCGGTAGTCAGATTTTGCCCAAGGACGAAGAAAGCCCATGAAACCAGCAACTGAGACTGATCCGTTGATTTCTTGATTTCATTAATGTGCGGAATGGTGTTGCAGAAATCGCCTATTACCGCATCCGTAAAAAACGGATTTTTCCCATGTCCAAAGCCGCGATTTGCCAGATCCTGGCAAACGAATATATAGGATTTTGCCCCATTGTCCGGATCTTCAACAACGTTCAAAAAAGAAAAGTTGGGAATGTTATCAAAGACAAAATCCATGTTCATCGCCTTTAAATTTTCGTCTGGAAGGAAGTATGCCCTGAATTCATACGTGGGTTTGATGACCGCAGGAATGTCAAAGCCATATATTTTCATAATGGCCATTGTGGCGGTATCACCGGACATAACAGCGTTGAGGGTACGTTGCGTGATGGGACTTTCACTCAAATAGATTTTGGCTTTCAAGTCTCGCTGTATCTGATTGGAAGTATATTTGATACGAATGCCATTAGAATAATCTCGCGTATTGATGGGATGCACTGGGCCCCGGCTCACTCTGATGGGTGCCGCGCCGCATACTTCTATCGGACAATATTGTTCGACTGCATTGAATAGCTCGGCATCTTCTGAAGAGACATTGAACTGATAGATATAGGGAGGGAAGGGCGGGTTTTCCAATAACAAATCAATATGTTTTGCATTAGGAATCGTGAACGTGTTCAATTCATTGCGCTGAAACCCAATGCCGTACTGCAGGGAGAGCGAAAAAGTTTTTACATCATCGGGGATATCTAAGTCAGGAACCTCAAAACTGATTTTGTAGGTGTTCTCCCCAACTTTTTTAATGGCATGGTTGGTGGCAAGGCGCAGAACATAGCGAAAATGCGCCATCTGTAAACTGACTTGTTGTGGTTCACCTGGTAAAATTGTGATGACATCCGATGCCTTAAAATAGCGCATATTTTTGAGATTGGAACTAGGGAAAAAGCCGCCACCTCGAAAAAAAAGATTATCATAGGCGTAAACTAAAATTTTTACTTTGCCTGGATCGAGTAAGAAGACGAAATCTTCCGGCTTAAAACCTTCTTGAGGATACATGATTTTGGTCGCACTTAAAGAACCCACGTTGCCTTCCCCTTCAATACGACGAATATGGATTACTAAGGTTTCGACTGCCGTTGAAGCAAATTCGGTAATGGTTGCCCAATAATTAGTCATTTCCTCTGTGGTCAGCAACGGTGTCACTACAGCTAAAAATTCTGCTTCCGTATTATAAATCTTGTCTTGTAATGGTGTGAGTTTTTTGACTGTCGCAGAGGGCATTCGCCCTTCATCTTCCTTTTGTAAATTGAAGATCACTTGTGCTGTGATCTCAAAGCGGCTTGCGGTAGCTAAATTATTAATGGTCCTTTGCGTGTTATTGTCTGAATGGAGACCTAAGTCTATCCGTAACTGGGCTTTAGCGGAATTTTCTTCAGGGCTATAAGGATTGCAACTCCCTAAAAAACAGATCAGTGCCAAACTCAGTACAACCAGGATCAGGTTTTGTTGGTAATATGATTTCATGATGATTTCCCCAAATATGAAATTGCCGCGATAACAACTAAAAATTGAGATCAACGCCGAGCAGGGCTTGCTCGCGCAATGCATCTTGAACTATGTGACGCTCAACTTCTCTAATCAATACGTCATCTAAAGGTTTAGATTCGACAGGTTTTAAAGCAGGTGCTTTTTTCGAAGGAAAGATCTGGTTCATTTGCATACGATCTTTTTTGGAAATCGCAATGGGAGCGAAGGGTTGGAGATTATGCAACAAAATTGAACGAAAACCAGCAGTAATGAGCAGTTCATTATCAGCAGCAGCATCCAGTTTTCGTAAACTGACAATACCGGTGATCGTGGTTACCTGGGTCACCTCTGCAGAAGGCACTTCCACAATGAACTCGGTGCCTTTGACGCCAACCATGGCGTTTTCTGTTTTGATGCGGACACTTTCTTTATCTTCTCGTTCGACCATCGCCTGAATTTTCCCAATGATTAGTTTGATGAGTGAGGGTTCGTCCTGGCTTTTATCATCCACATAAGCTTCTACACTGATAATCGTATTACTGCTCAAATTGAAACGGTCTCCGTTGTTCATGACGAGTTCAGCGGTACCACCTCCTGTCCGAATGATATCTTCCTTAGTGACGGCGGTGGCAACACTGATTTTCTGATTGCCCAGATAGACTTCCGCACTGTGACCAAGTGGTGTGAGCGTGCCCACAGACCTTGACGCCGCCCAAAGGGGATGGATTTGTACCAAGACCATAAAAACTATGATCCCTAAATGGCGCATGAGTTTAATCATGGTTTTCTCCATATTTCATCCATCAAAAATTAGTTGAAATTCCGATGTCCGCCACCAGACGAACATAATCAAATAGATTGATGTTAGAATCGTTAGTATAACGAACGAGATTCAACTTCACATGAGTGTTTTCTGCGAGGAGATAACGAAAGCCTGAAGTGATTTGATTATATTGGTCATGACGGGGGTGTTCCGAGATGGGATACGTTGCTTGATAACGATTTTGCTCGTGGTGCTCCTCCAAAGTGACCTCAATCCGTTCTCCAATCAGGATACGATAATTCAGAACAACCCCGATCCCTGAAAAATCCTCATAATCCAGACGAGTATCAGAATTCGTATAAACGAGTTGTCCCAGAATTTGCTGACGGTCCGGTGTAATGAAGTAGTTCAAGCCATACCCGCCGATCCATTTCACTCCATCCAGATCATTGCCCTGGTTATTTTCCTCTTTGATGGTTTCAAGATCATCATTGAAATTCTGGTTGATATACATGAAGAAGGGACGTGACTGTACTCTTGCTGAATGAAACCATACGTCTGCCACTTCACCAATGTTCATCACTGCCATAGATTTCCACCCGTCCGCGGCTGTCTCTGTCAGCAAGGTGACATTATGATAACTGGTATTGATTTGGTGCTCCCCCATGCGCCAATTTAATGTTCCCGAAAGCCAGTGGAATAAGTATCCTCCTGCGACAGACGTCGAATTTTTCTGTGACTGGAAGCGATAGCTAACTTCAGGAGTTACCAAAGTCGAACCCAGTGACCAGACAGTTGGCTGAAACCGGGCCATCACATCAGCAAATACAGCACTGGTGGCTTCATTGGTTCCATGGGTTCTACTCTCAGACTGTGGCACTAACAGAGGATTGTCATCGTAACGCAGGCGCAAATCTACAAGAAAAAACAACCGCTCACGTACTTCAGTTTCTTTCTCTTCTCTCCATTGTGCGACTTCAGCAGTGCTGCCAAAATGCAAGAGATAGATTTTTTGTGCCTTGACTCCAGACTCATCCATGGCGTCAATGATCAGTTGATTTTCTCCATGCCGCAAGATAAGCGGGACTTCAAAGAAAAAAGTTTTGGCAGGAGCAATCTCCTTTGCTTTCCCATTGACGTGAATTTCCGTGATGTTTTTAACATTCGTCACAATGATCTTTGCAGTGATATCAGGAGACTCAAAATAATTTTCCGCGGCCAAATTGACTGACAAAATTTCAGGTGCTTGAGCCAAAATCGTAGCGGGTAATAGTACGAGCAGCAGGACAGTGATGAGACAGTTGTTTTTCAGAACCATAAAACGCCTAAAATCAGGATTCGCTTGAAAAGCGATAAAATCATGAAAACTCATAAGAAAACACTTATTGACTCATGTTACCGTGAAAATGGGGGTGTCCTTTCCAGACAGCGATCCAATCGTTGGGCCACCGAAGGTTGAAGATCGATCTGTTGACGACGCTTTAGAGCTTGATCCAGTTCCGTCTGAATCTTCCCGTGAGCTTTGATGGCGTATTCGCTTTCCAACCTTGATTCTGATATCTCAATCAGACTAATTTGATGCTTGAAGAGTGTAATAACGACCTCGTCGGTTCGGGGTTGATTGATTTGTTGATTTACACTCTTATTCGCTCCTATATCACTCTAAAATGAAAGACTTTTTAGTTTTCGGCTCAGGTCTAGCTATTGAGATTTTAAGTCATTGTCAAATTTTTTAAGTCGCTCATACTGACAGGGCTGTTCACTTCTCTGGCAGTACGGGACTACGTGCCAATGTCATCAACTTAAGCATTATGACTGGTGCTGAGTATTAATTCCCCCTTGGTTCAAGGGGGTTAGGGGGATGTAATTCTGAGCGTTAAATCCCCCATGCCCCCTTTGAAAAGGGGGATTCCCCAGCGAAGAACGCCTTAAGTTGACGACATGGGACTACGTGCCCGTCAAAAATACGATTTTTGGCGTTTGCGGGGCATGTAATCCCCGCCTATCATCCGGTTGACGTTCAAAATAAGGAGAAATGAACAGCCCTGTGGGGCGTTGTTCTTAGGATTAGTTAACATCGCGGCATGAAAGACATCCATGATAAATCGTTTTTTTAAAATTTCACCGCTTAAATTGGCATTATTCATCACAGGCAGCGTCTTATTCATTTATAGCCAGCGCTATGAACCGCTCACATTTCTGGATAAAAAGTGGACTGATTTTCAACAAAAATATTATACACAGGTTCCACAAAGCGATCGTATTTTTATTGCGGCCATTGATGCCAAAAGCGTGGAGCACTATGGCCGTTGGCCTTGGCCACGTTCACGTTTTTCGGAACTCATTCGTACCTTAAATGAGTTCTATCAAGTGCGCACTATCGGACTTGATATTTTATTTTCGGAACCAGAAGTCAATACAGATCATGACGCCATCTTGGGGCAAACAATTGCAGAGGCCGGAAACGTCATTTTAGGATATTTTATTCATAGTAAATCAGGACTTTTCCAACTCGATCATACGGCCATGGCTCAGTTAGAAGCCGGGAAGGTGCCTGCTGAAGTGATGGCAAAGCTACAACTGCTTACCAACCGTGCGCCACTAAAGTGGCCACAGTTTAAGGCACTGCTTCAGCAAAAATTAACCACATCGCAATATCAGCAATATTGGGAAATACTTTGGCTGGCGACGCATCTTCATCGCTGGCATAAATTGACGCCGCAGCAAATTAGTGTTGAACAACAAACAATTGGATCATCACAAATCGCCACTGTTGTGGGACAACGTTTTTTGAACGAGGCCCCGCTCATTCAAGGGTATGCGGCAGAGCCGAGTATTTCCCTGATTACCAGACAGGCCGCCGGACAGGGATTTCTCAATGCGTTTCAAGATAGTGAAGACGGTGTTTTGCGGCGTAGCCACCTGGTGCAACGATTGGGTGATCAACTCTATACGTCTGTGGATGTTCAAATTCTCAAACATTACTTGAATGCCAATAATGTGAGCGTTCAATTAAATGAGACGGGTATCCAAAACATAGGATTGGGTGCCACAAGCATTCCTCTGTATAAAGATGGTTCCTTGCTGCTCAACTACAAAGGTCCACGCGAAACATTCCCAACGATTTCGATCTACGATATCATTGAACACCACATACCTAGAGAAACCTTGCATGACCGAATTGCCCTGGTTGGAGCAACTGAAATTGGGTTGCTTGATTCTTTTGTGACCCCCTTGGGGGGAGATTATCCCGGCATCGAATTTCATGCGACCGTTTTGGAGAATATTCTTTCTGAAACCTGGTTACAGAGAGTACCCCATGAACGCTGGCAAACATTTTTGCTGTTGATCTTCATCGGGGTGGGATTGAGTCTGGCCGCCGCCTCTTATTCATATCTTGTTTTTAGTTTGATCGCCTGGGGCGGGCTTGGTATTGCGCTGGGTAGCTATTCATATCTCCTGCATGTTAAACATACCTGGTATAGTGTCATTTATACGATTTTGTTATTTTCAGGAATCTGGATTGCCCAGACCGTCTATGCGTTTTTCAAAGCAGACGCAGAAAAACGGCAAGAGCAAAAACTTTCTCAGGATATCATTTACAATGCGCCCATCTCAATTTTTACTACGGATCTTCAGGGCGTAGTGATCGCTGAAAATACCGCGGCACGCCGCTTATTTAAACTGCCACAAAACCACTCCACACTTGGAGAAAACTGGGGAGCCCCTGATTCAATTTTTCACCAAAACATAGACAGCCCGAACCTGCTTCAGCAAATTTTAAATGGCACACAACCGGAAGCCCACTTGACTCGCGTCCCATATACTTCCACGCTACATCAATTTTCTCCTTTAGTGGTCAATATCCATATAGCTCCACTCAAACGTGGTGCAGACCTGTTAGGCACTATTATTCAGTTTGAAGATATTACCGATATGGAACGTGCCCTGCGTGAAAAAGAGGCGGCACAATTAGCGGCTTTCAAACAAAAAGAAACGACAGAACGGCAAATGGCGGGCGGGTTTGCGCATGAAATGAGAAATGCGCTGGTCGGAGCGAAACTCATTGTGGATAAATCCTTAGGCTATATGGGTGCTAAACCCTACGAAAGTCTTAGCTACCAAAGTTGTGTGCATCTCAAAAAAATCTATGAAGTCCTTGCCTCTGCAGAAAGCTCAGAACTCCCTCACATTCTGTCGCTGATGAAAAATATCTATAGAAATGAAGAACAAATTGACAAGGGATTACAGTTAATCCACAAATCGACTTCGCATGCCTTGGCCATTACTGATCAAATTTTGAATTTTGCCAAACTCAGCAAAGAGGAAAAAGGGCTACAGCCTATCCAGATGGATCAAATCATTTTAGATGTGGTTGAAGAACTCCGTCAAACCTTGGAAGAACACCACATTACGGCGCAGTTAAATTTAGCAGGAAATGGGCATTTTCAGGCGCATCCGCACCAGTTGCATTTAATGCTCAGCCACCTGCTTAAAAATGCGATTGATGCTCTTTTGGAACGAGGCGGGGCGGACTTGGCAATTGCCCTCAAGAGTTGGCAAAGAGATTCAGTTTATACAGTTACCATCGCCGATAATGGTATAGGCATTGACCCTGCCATTCAGTCAAGAATATTTGATGCGTTCTTTTCCACAAAACCAGAGTCTGGAACAGGGCTGGGTTTAAGCTTTGTGCAGAAGATTGTCCACTTATATGAAGGATCTCTGGAGGTTCACAGCGGCGAACCGGATGAGACCACAGGGATGAAAACAACGTTCACCGTTCATTTCCCTGTTACTGCTTAAGCATTACGGCGGGTGCTCCGATGCTCTTCTCGGTGGAGGGGAAAAATTTATTTGGGAAGAATGCTTTAAAGAGGCACTTGGACAGGAAGTCGCAAGGTGAACGTGGTTCCTTGCCCCACCACGCTACTGCATTGAAGTGTCCCCTGGAGCTTTTGGGTCACCAGATTCCAGGTGATGTGCAATCCCAGGCCAGTGCCGTTCGTGCCGCGTTTCGTCGTAAAAAACGGTTCGTAGATCCTCCCCAGATGTTCCGGAGGAATCCCTTGACCATTATCGGAAAAGGTAAGGATCACCGTTTTCCCTTCCTGCCTGACCGCAATGTTCATCTTTCCCTGGAAACCCTCGGGAAAAGCATGATTCAGGGAATTCGTAATAAAATTGGTGATCACTTGAGATAACGCACCGGGGTAACTCTCCATCTGAATCACGGCATCGCACTGAATATCCACCGAATGCCTTGTTCGCTTGAATTGGGGACGGAGACTCATCACCACTTCCCCCAGATATTCCTCCACCCCAAACTGTCTAATGGCTTCTTCGGACTGATCCGTCGCCACCTGTTTGAAACTACGGATTAATTCCGCAGTGCGGTTCAAATTACGCAAAATCATCAGGGAACTTTCCATACTGGTTTCCAGATAATCCGTAAAATTTTCCTGTTTCATTGCTCCGTTTTGATACAGTTTGGCCAGTTTATTGGTTTCTTCCAATAAAAAACTGGAGGCAGTGACCGCGACCCCAATCGGCGTATTGACTTCATGGGCAATCCCCGCGACCAAGCCCCCCAACGCCGCCATTTTCTCGGATTGAATGAGTTGTGTCTGTGTATCATTCAGTTGGTGTAGTGTCTTCTTCAATTCCCCATTCGACTCGGACAACTGATGATTGGTTGCGGCCAGTTGCTCCAGTGTTTCCTGAAGGGATTGTGTCCGTTCCACGACCTTATTTTCCAGCGTGGCATTCAACTCCCGGAATTCTTGAACCAGGATTTCATTTTTACGTATCTGCGCATGATATTCGACCGCGCTGACGATGGTATCCGACAGTTCCTTGAGTCCTCCTTGTTTACTGATATACCCAAAGGGACGAAAGTTGTTGATGACTTCATAGGGATCCTTGACATCCTGATAGGCAGAATGGAAGATGATGGGGAGGTGAGAAAACAGCTTTTTGAGTTCGACAAAAGTTTCAAAGCCGTCTTTTCCTTTCATCTTGATATCCAACACAACTGCGTCGACTTCCTCATTCACCTTTTGGATACCTTCCTCGCCACTGGCGCAGATCAGCAATCGGTAATCCTGTTCCAAGACATAGCCCATGGATTCGCGAACGACAGGGTCATCATCAATAATCAGGATCAGAGGCATCTTGAAATCGGAACGCTCCAGGGCAGGGTCGCTTTTTTCAGACGCTCCGTCTGTAGGCAAGACAAGAGAAGGAATCTCCCTGAACATATCAAATTCATCAACGGTCACAGTCCATCCTCAATTAGTGTTATAAGATATAAGGGTTCTGTCGCATCGTTTGGACTAAATATTAGAAGAATAACAACTCTCTAATGAAATATAGCACTGGTTGCAGGAGGATAAAATGAGTGGAGATTTTACCACTTCTTTAAAAACCTGCAACAGATGCGACAGAACCGTCCAACATGTTGTAAAGGACAGCAACATTTAAATCTCGTGCAATCATTGTTTTTTACTAACAAAAATCGTAAGCGTTCAGCTTTCAGTGTTTATGCGCCTCAGAAACATTATGACTGAATATCAGAAAATATCGTTTGGCTTCCAGGCCTTGAGAATTCCTGAAAACTGACGTCTGAACGCTTACCAAAAATCACCTGAGGTGTCAGTATTTTTCGGGTAATGACCTGTTTTGTGACATCTGTCCGAACAGATGAACTACCGGTTTTTTCGTTTTTCAGTCGTTTGGGGCAAGGGTTTTCATTGAAAAATTATGTCTGTGAATATGACGGATTGTCACTGCTGGACGCATATTTTTAACGCCTTGAAATCCCTTGATTGTTCCGATGAAGGCCGTTACGGTCGGGCATAATTATCCATTTGCCTGGGGGAGTCCTGATGGACTGAGAGGCTTTAAACAGCGACCCCTGGAACCTGTGCGGATTATGCCGGAGCAGGGAGTGGCAAAAGAGAGCGGTAGCGCTCCTGAATCCATTCGGTTTTTCCCGGGCAATGCTTTTCATTTTCACGCAATTTCCTGAGAAAAACCATGTCAGCTCTGAAAAAAAACATCGCGCCTCCTAAACTTCAGATTCCCAAGCCCTATCCAAATTCTAAAAGGATTTATCTTTCAGGGCCGTCAGGAATGAAAATCCCCGCACGTGAAATTTCCCTGACAGACACCCGGCATTCCAATGGACAAACAGAACACAATCCGCCTGTTCGTGTGTATGATCCTTCCGGTCCCTATGGAGACACGGTTCCACACCAGAATGTACGTGAAGGAATTCTGCCCCTCCGTCAGGACTGGATTCGTGCCCGGGGGGACTATGAAATTTCCGATCCGGTGTATGCCGGTGATTCTTCCTTCATGCCACCAACTCCCCGCAAGGTTTTGAAAAGCAAGGGCAACGTGTCACAAATGCATTATGCCAGAAAAGGCATCATCACCCCGGAAATGGAATTTATCGCCATCCGTGAAGGCTTCACTCCGGAATTTGTCAGGCAGGAAGTGGCTGATGGACGGGCAATCATTCCCGCCAACATCAATCATCCTGAACTCGAACCCATGATCATCGGCCAGAAATTTCTGGTGAAGGTCAATGCCAATATCGGCAACTCCGCGGTGACATCTTCCATTGAAGAAGAAGTGGAAAAAATGGTGTGGTCGATCCATTGGGGAACTGACACCATCATGGATCTTTCCACCGGACCACATATTCATGAAACGCGCGAATGGATCATCCGCAATTCTCCTGTTCCGGTCGGGACTGTCCCGATCTATCAGGCACTGGAAAAAGTGAATGGCCGACCGGAAATGCTTTCGTGGGAAATCATGCGCGACACACTCATTGAACAGGCTGAACAGGGTGTGGATTATTTCACCATTCATGCCGGTGTCCTGTTACGTTATATTCCACTCACCGCCCGGCGTCTGACTGGAATCGTCAGTCGCGGCGGATCCATCATGGCCAAATGGTGTCTGGCGCATCATCAGGAAAATTTTCTCTATACCCGTTTTGAAGAAATCTGCGAAATCATGAAAGCGTATGATGTCGCGTTTTCGCTGGGCGATGGTCTGCGGCCCGGTTCAATTGCCGATGCCAATGACGAAGCGCAGTTCGCGGAATTGAAAACACTGGGAGAACTCACAGAAATCGCCTGGAAACATGAGGTTCAGGTCATGATTGAAGGCCCCGGCCATGTGCCCATCCATCTCATTCGTGAAAACATGGACAAAGAACTGGACTGGTGCAAGGGGGCTCCGTTTTACACACTGGGGCCCTTGACCACCGATATCGCACCGGGATATGACCATTTCACTTCAGGCATTGGCGCCGCAATCATTGGTTCCATGGGAACCTCCATGCTGTGCTATGTCACCCCCAAGGAACACCTGGGACTGCCCAATCGGGATGATGTCAAGCAGGGAGTCATTACGTATAAAATCGCGGCGCATGTCGCTGATCTGGGCAAGCAACATCCCCAGGCCAAAGTGAGGGATGACGCCTTGTCCAAAGCACGGTTTGAGTTTCGCTGGGAAGATCAGTTCAACCTGAGTCTCGACCCTGAAACCGCACAGGCCTACCATGATGAAACACTCCCAAGGGAAAATGCCAAGGTGGCACATTTCTGTTCAATGTGCGGTCCCAAATTCTGTTCGATGAAAATCACCCAGGAAATTCGTGATTTTGTGGCTTCTTCAGAAAATATCGCACCAGAAGAAGTTCAGCTCGAAGATAGTGTTCTTCCTGAACAGCTTGAACATAAAATGAAAGAAAAAGCCGACGAATTCAGAGCCACAGGATTCAGGCTCTATCAATAACGTGAGTTCGGGATAAGGATTATCCTGGATAGACATCCTCTTCCAAGGGGAAATTATGAAGCAATCCACTGAGATAATCCATCTTTTAGGGGACTTGTTGGGGTAGGGGGTCGAAACCGGTAAACATGGGATCATACAGTTTTTTGCCCAAACAAGCGATTTTCTACACCCTAGCTTTAACCTGGTGGTTATTGGGTCCTTACTATAATTTGCCCACTGTTTTCAGCCTTTTCAAGCATGGGAGTGTCTAAAATTCCTCCATGAATCGCCTAAAGGAACGCTCTATTTCTGATCCAGTTGCAAGGAACCATCCCACTCGGCAGAAGGTGGATTTTTCAGAAACTCCTGACAACGCTTGCAATACATTTGGGAAACCACATCTTCAGGGTAGATTCCCAGGCAGGTCTCAAAATAGCCTAGGGCTTCCTGAAACTGACGGATATGGAAGTTCATCAGTCCCTGATGATACGGTTGCAAAAGGCTTTGCTTCTGGCTCCGCACCGGTTCTTCATCGGCATTGAATATCTCAAAGATGCTTTCCGGTTGGCTTTTTCCTTTCACTTTCACAAAATCCAGTTCCCGCCACAACAGATCCTGATGCGGATGCAGAAGACGCCAGGTGTGGGAGGAAATGATAATGGGGGCGTGGTATTTTTTGGTCAGTCCTTCCAGTCGTGAAGCCAGATTGACGTTATCCCCCAGCACCGTGGAACTCAGTCGGTCTTCCGAACCCACCGTTCCGAAAATCACGGGGCCACTATGGATGCCAATTCCGATGGCAATCGGTCGATATCCTGAATTTCGACGATGTCCGTTATACACCTTGACGGCTTCCTGCATGGCAATGGCGGCCTGCACTGCATTCTGTGCATCTTCTGCGTCGGTGCTTTCCTGACTGTCAAACAGCGCCATGATGGCATCGCCAATGAATTTGTCCACAAACCCGTGATGGGCATGAATGGGGGCATTCATGCGTTTGAGGTAGGCATTGAGGAAATTCAACAGTTCCTGGGGGGACATGGATTCCGACAGATTCGTGAAACTCCGGATATCTGAAAACAGAACGGTGATCACATCGGTTTCCGCCTTCCCCAACTGCATCTGATCGATGCCGTCTCGTGCCAGTCTTCTCAAAAATTGTTGAGGAACAAATTTCTCGAAAGTCCGGGTCATGGCAGCGACTTTCTCACTTTCTGCCAACTGCATCCGGGTGGTTTTCAGTTCTTCATGCAGACGGGCATTGTTGATGGAGGTAGCGATCTGGGTCACATAGCGCTGAATTTGATAAATCTGTTCTTCCGATAGAGCAAAGGAGCCTTCAAGATTGGAAAATCCAATCATTCCCATCACCTTGCCCTGAACCTCCAAAGGATACATCAGAATAGCCGAAACGGGATTCATCTGATAGGCCTTATAATCGGATTCACAAAACTGTTTTACCAAATCCGGGGTAATCTGAGGGATATAATTGAGGGCATTATAAACCACCGTCTTGACATAAAAGCTGTTGATATTCTCCAACGAAAACATGAGTTGCCGCAACCTGGAAACAATGTTTTGATCCACATTCCCGTATAATTTTTGAAGCCTTAAAGCCTGTTTCTCAGGATCAATCAGAAGAATTCCGATCTGATCAAACCAGAAGATCTCTCTCATGGCTTCCATCGCGGCTTGCATGACTTCATCCAGATTCAGGGTTTTGTTCACAGTCTGAACCACCTGGTTGATATGCGTGATCTCCCGTTCCTTGAGTTGGATTTTTTGATGGATTCTGGCGTTCTGGAAATGATGAGCCAAATTGAGAGCGAGGTTTTCCAGAAGCTGTCGATCACTCTCTGTAAACCCTTGTTCAGGGTCATAGTGCGACACAATCACCAGACCGAAAGATTCCTGTTCGATGGTCAGGGGCACCACCATTTGCTGGATGAGGTGTCGTTGAAAATGCAGTTTGAGCGCCAGTTCCGTCGTTTGATAGCGAGCTAGAGTTTCCCTTTCAAAAATAGCGGTTTTTTGGTGATGGAAGCAGTCATAGGTATACATGGTTTCCGGCGTTACAGGCAGGGCATAGGTCTGACTATAGCGTGAGTCTAATCCGTAATTGGCGTAAAGCCTCAGCGTATTGTTTTCCGTATGATACAGCATAATGGCACCGGAACCTTCCGGACGAATGGCCTGAACGATTTCCTGAATGAAAACCCGGGTGATTTCCTGAATATCCAGATGGACACTGACCTTCTGACTGATTTCATGCACCTGAGACAGATGACGATGAGCCTGACGGCTTTCTTCCACCAGACGGGCATTATTGATGGCAGTGGCAATCTGCGTCACATAGTGCTGGATTTTGAGGATCTCTTCTTCGGTGAGATGAAAGGGTTTCCGGCTATGGGCAATTACCACGGTTCCAATGGCCTGGTTCTGGACAAGCAATGGGCAGAGCAGATAGGCTTTTACAGGAATGTTGTCGTAAAATCTTCGATCCAGCGGCATAAATTTATCAACGACTTCCGGAGTGATGGGTGAAATGTAGGCAAATTCCTGAGTCATGCACACATTGCTCACATAACTGCAATAATCTTTCAGAGGAAAAATCATTTCCTGCGCATTTCTGAAATGCTGTTCGGTAACGCCTTCTACATAATAATGATGCATTCGTAATTCTTTTTTTTGAGCATCCAGCAAAAAAATTCCAATCTGGTCAAATTCAAAAATTTCCTGCAAAGCATCCATGATGGTTTGGACAATCTCATCCAGATCCAGCGTGGTGTTTACCGCCTGAACGACCTGATTGATATGTTGAATTTCTTCCATCGCTTCATGGAGGCTTGCGGTCCGTTCCTGAACCTTGGCTTCCAGTCCCTGCAACAGTTCCAGATTTTGAATGTGAGGTCCCAGTGCCAGTCCGAGTTGATGCAGAAATTCCTGTTCCGCTACACTATAAGCAGAAGAATCGGTTTTTTCGCTAACCAACAGGAGTCCTTTCAGGGCGTCTTCCTGAAATATGGGCAGAATCCATTCCGCATGACTCAGCAGATCCTCCGGTTCCAGGCGGAACTGTTGAATCAGAATCCATTCCGCCACTTCTTCCTGATTCATCGCTCGTTTTAATTCTGACAAACGGCTCAACAGGGGATGCTTCGAGGAGAGGATTACAGGATGTTCACTGTTATTGAGGGGATCTGCCCCAGAAAAAAAACTTGCCTGAAAGCTTTGATACGACCAACCGCTAAAAGAGGAGTCCAGGTTTGTCTGAATCAACAGACTGCACTGACGGGTGGAAAAATGCTTGAACAGGGTGTAGCTGACAAACTGGTAGAGTTCCCGGAAGCGTGTCGCTTGAGATAACATCGCCATCAGGACTTTTAGAACTTGCTGAAGGTTCTCTTTCTCTTGGGGAAAGAACATGTTCAGAAGCAAGGTCCAACTGAGGGAAAATAATTTCAGAGCCAGCATCACCCCCGTGAAGCCAACGAGGGTTCCCAGAGGGGAGTCCCGAAAAAACGGAAGCTCCCACATCAGCATTACAAGCACAATGATGAACCCCGCCAAACCGGTCCAATAGAACAGATTCCGGAGCATCCTCAGCAGTTCCTTGCCATTGTGAACGAGAACCCCATAAGCAAAGAGCAGGATGGGAATAAAGGTAAAATTTCCGGGAGGATACCATTCCATGCCATTCAGGGTCGGGATGTTTCCCAGATTCAGGGTTGCGGTCACCCCAAATCCGACCATGAGGTAGAAGGCACGATGTTTTTCAAAAGTATTTTGGCTGTGAGACCAACTTTGGTAAAAAACAGCACACATATAAAAAAACTCTGCCATCCACAACCCGCTCATCAAATCAAACAAGGGAGCTTTTTGGGCAAAAAATCCCCAGGAATAAGAATACATGTCTTGGAGGTACCACGAGGTCTGAGTCAGCGGTGCCATCAACAGACTGATCCCATAAGAAAGCTTGATCAACCAGCGATGCCGTTGTTCCCCGGTGACCAAAAACAGAAAATGAAGATTGAGTCCAAAAATAAACACAAAAAAGAAATGATCCCAGCGACTGATCTGCAATCCGAGAGCAGGATCGGTAATGAGACCATTGAGCAGAATATCCAGATTCAGAAAGCCATAGAGCAGACAGATTCCGTTGAAAACCCAGGATTCTTTTTTGTGCTCTGCCAGATAGATCAATGCCATCGACAGAAAAAAGCAGGACAGGAAGGAGAGCAAGGGAGGGATTCCATAAGGAATCAGACGCTGAAGAATATGTTCCAGAGAATAAGGACGCAAAATCCAGAATCCCAGAACTATCGCCATTCCATAAGCCAGAGGGAAGAGCCCCTGGAGCAGGGTGTTGATGATCCGTCGTTGGGTATAGACATTGAGATGGAGGAGATCATGACGGAAAATACCATAAGCCATGAATCCCAGAGGCAAAAATCCAAAGTTCCCTACAGGATAGATCACCACTCCTATCACAGGAAACAAACTGTCCAGGAAACTGAGTACCACATTGAGCAAAAATCCACTGAGGACAAAGAGAATTTCCCTCTGGGTTTCAGGAGGATGTTGTTGTTTTAAACCTCTTGCCAACAGGATGATGGAATAAAGGATACATCCCAGGGCGAGGAAGGTCAGAAATTGATAAAGGCCCCCCGTTTGGCTTTGCCAGCCATAGGGGGTATAGAACTTGTCGGTGATATGATAACGGGTTTGGGTGAAAGGCACGACCAGCAGGGTCAGTCCATAAAGTCCGCGTTCCAACCATTGGCGATGCTTGATAGCCAACACCCGATGAACAAAATGGATGGTTACAGGAATGATCAATACATAGATGAGCGCGCTCCACCGTGCCAGAATCAATGCTGTTTCCCGGGAAGACACCACCAGATTGGTTACGGCATTGAAGTACCCCACGGCATGAATCAGGCAATAAAACGTGAATAATTGTTTTTTCTTTTGATTTCCGCCCAACCGGATCATCAGGGAGCCCAAGGCAAGACTGAACAGCATGGTCAGCAACGGAGGCAGGGCATACCCTCCGATGTGTTCTTTGAATAGAGGATAAAAGGTGCCTTCAGGAGACAAAATCCAAAACAGCAGAAACACCCCGAAAGGCGCCCAGACGATCAAAGAGAGCATGGTGGGAATCCTGCTTTGTGCCAGCCAACTTCCGGAAGTGTCCAGAAATTGATGACGGAGCAGACCATACGCCATCAGTCCCAGAGGCAGAAAACCATAATTCTGAAGATAAAGACGCTCTATTCCCAAGGCGTGCAATAAAGCGCTCAACAGGCTCAATATCCCATTCAAAAGGAGCCCTGCAAAAATAAAGAGAATTTCCTGCCGTTTTTCAGGCTTCTGACAATGCCAAAGGCCTGAGATCAGCAAACCCATGGAGTAAAGGGTCACTCCCAACGCGATGAAGGTCAGAAGTTGATAATTCAAGCCCATGTGACTCACCCATACATTTCCCTCGCGGGTCTTGTCCATGATGTGATAGCGGGTGAGTCCAAAGGGAACCAACAGGGTAATGATCAGGTAGATCCCCCGCACGAGTCCCTGACGCTTCCGGATGTCCAGGAATTGATGCACAAAATGCATTCCGATGGGGATGATAAAAACGTAAACCAGAGCCTCCAGTCGGGAGCAGAGCAGCGCCGCTTCTTTGGAAACCAGCAGAATCTGCAGGATGCCATTCAGATAGTCCGTAGCCTGTAGCAGGCAGTAGAGGGTGAATAACTGGTTTTTCCTTTGGGTGCTGCCAGACTGAATGGTCAGGGAAGCCAAAAACAGGCTGGTCAGCAGCGAGAGCAGCAGCGGAATTGTATGGGGAAAGATAAGTTTAGTGTGAATCAGGGACTGCATTTGATAATCATGTTTATGGGAAATTCATCAGGAGTGGAATGCAAGAACACTCCCTTCAGTTAGGTGATCTATGACACATTCAAGGATGGTGGGCAAGAGGGATGAAAAAGACACCCAATAATAAGGTATTGAAAAAAAACTTGAATTTAACAATGTATTCAAATATACGAATATAGTTTTATTCTGAATATTTTATTCCAGATCAATAAATTGGGGTTCTGTGTCCTTTCGAGCTCAAGACGCGAAATTGTTCTCTGCTTGAAAATCCCACATGTTCCTTCGGGATGAACACTTTCTCCAATACTCAAACAGTGCCAGAATACTTTTCTGAAACACTATAGTAATACAGTCAGCATCCGATCTAAAGGAGGACTATGGGAAAGCACAGCATCCGCCGGAGAGATTTCATCAAAATTTCCTCGGCCTTTCTGGCGTCATCAACCATGATGGCAAATGGCTTCAAGCTTCCATGGGAAGCCGGGGAAGTTGTTGCCGCAGGTGATCCTGCCATGGAACAAATCATTCCTTCTGTCTGTGAAATATGTTTCTGGCGTTGCGGCATCAATGGTCATGTCCGTGACGGCAAGCTTTATAAAATCACAGGCAACCCTGATCATCCCCTGAGTAATGGAAAACTTTGTCCCCGGGGAACGGGCGGACATGGCATGTTGTATGACCCCGACCGGCTGGCGCATCCATTGATTCGGGAAACCGTCAATGGCGAATCCAGATTTCGCAAGGCCTCGTGGGATGAAGCATTGACGCTGATCGCGCAACGCTACGAAGAAATTTCAAAAAAATATGGAACTGAAGCCATTGTGATGTTCAGTCATGGTTTTGGCGCGTCATTTTTTAAAACCCTGTTCAAGGCCTATGGCATTGAAACCTTTTCAGCGCCATCCTATGCACAATGTCGTGGTCCCCGCCTGGAAGCTTTCAAACTCACTTATGGCCATGGAGTTGGCAGTCCGGAAGCATTGGATGTAGCCAATAGCGAATACCTGGTGTTGATTGGCTCTCATCTGGGTGAGAACATGCACAACACCGCCGTCCAGGAGTTCGCTGAAATGGTTGGCAAGGGCGGAAAAATTGTTGTGGTTGATCCGAGATATTCGGTCGCCGCAGGCAAAGCCGAAAAATGGTTGCCCATCAAACCGGGAACGGACATGGCGTTATTGCGATCCTGGATTCATATTCTGATCAAGGAAAAACTGTATGATGCTGAGTTTGTGGAAAAAAACACCATTGGTCTGGAAGAACTCTGGGACGGTGTCAAAACGGCTACTCCTGAAAACACGTTTGCCCTTACCGGAATTCCGGTGGAACAAATTGTAAGTGTCGCCAGAGATATGGGGCGCTATGGTTCTAAGGCGTTGATTCACCCCGGAAGGCATGTTGTCTGGTATGGGGATGACACTCAACGAGAGCGCGCGATCGCCATCCTGAATGCGCTTCTGGGAAATTACCGGATGCCGGGCGGAATGTTGAAATACAAATCCTACCCTGTTCCCGGAATCCCATTTCCGAGCCAGCACAATGCGCAGCATAAATTCAAATCAAAATATCCCTTTGCGTCGGATGTTCCGGCCAATGAAATTGTCGAGCAAACGCTGACGGCGGATCCCTATCCCATAAAATCCTGGTTTGTTTATGGAACCAATCTGATTCATTCGCTGGGAGATCAGAAATCAACGATCGAAGCTCTTGAAAAACTGGAATTCATGGTCGCGGTTGATATCCTTCCCATGGAAATCACCGGTTACGCGGATGTGGTTTTGCCGGAATGTACCTATCTGGAACGCTATGACGATCTGGACCCGCGTTCCTTCCGGATACCGCATGTAGCGATACGACAGCCTGTCGTTCCGCCATTGTATGATTCGAAACCCGGACATGAAATTGCTAAAATGATGGCTGAAAAAATGGGTCTGCCCAATTTGTTTCCCGCAAGCATTGAATCCTATCTCGATGATCGCTTGAAACTCATGGGAAGTTCGCTGGCTGAATTCAAGAAAAAAGGTGTCTTGACCAAGAAAGATCCCGCACTTTATCGACAACCCGGTGAAGTGCTTCAATTCAACACGCCTTCCGGCAAAATTGAATTGGCCTCACAGCAATTGAAGTCCATGGGTTTTGACGCTGTGCCGCAGTACACACCGCCGCCGGAAAACCCGCCGGGATATTTCAGATTGCTTTCAGGAAGAGCGCCGATGCACACCTTTGGCCGAACAGCCAATAACCGGTTTCTGGGTGAATTGATGCCTGAAAACGAGTTGTGGGTGAATCAGGTTTCAGGTCGTGACATGGGACTGGAACATGGAGAATATGTGTATCTGGTCAATCAGGATGGATTCAAAAGCCGAACAAAGATCAAAATCAGATTGACCCAGAGAATCCGGCCCGACACGGTATACATGGTTCATGGCTTTGGTCACACAGACCCCCGACTGGAATTTGCACGGAACAAGGGTGCCAGTGACGCGGATCTGATCACGCATCTGTCGGTGGACCCCATCATGGGCGGTACCGGTATGAATAATAATTTTGTCACCTTCACCAGGGAGGCATAATGGCCAGAGAACGCAAATATGCCATGATCATTGATACACGACGTTGCGTAGGTTGTTCAGCCTGTGTTTATGCATGCAAATCAGAAAACGATGTTCCGGAAGGCTATTGCCGGGACTGGATTGTTCAAAAAGTAGAAGGAGTGTTTCCTGAATTGAGTATGGTCAACCGCTCTGAGCGTTGCCAGCACTGCGAAGAAGCACCCTGCGTGACCAATTGTCCGACTGGCGCTTCGTATTATCCCGGTGATGGGACTGTGCAGATTCACCGTGATTTGTGCACGGGGTGCAAAGCCTGTGTCGCGGCCTGTCCCTATGACGCACGCTATATCCATCCCACGGGTTACGCCGATAAATGTTCTTTCTGTCAGCATCGACTTCAGGCGGGATTACAGCCAGCCTGTGTCACCGTTTGTCCTACCAGTTGTCTGACTCTGGTGGATCTGAACAGCAATGATGGAAAAGCGGAATCGCTGCTTGCCGGAAGAGTTGTGACACAGGATAAACTTCATGCCGGTACCAAACCCAAATTATTCTGGTTGATGTAGGGAGGAATTATGGAAATCGTAACCAATAAACTCAATCCCCAGGTTCTTCCGCATCTCCATATCTGGGGCTGGGAAGTACCCATATATCTGTTTCTGGGTGGCCTATCAGCCGGATTGCTGATCATCACGGCCGCCATGATTCTGATGCGAAAAGGTGGAATTTTCAGTAAGGATGAACCTTCGGAAGAATACAGCATGGCCGTAAAAATCGGTTCCGTTCTGTCACCGGTTTTGCTCGGCATCGGCATGTTTTTTCTGTTTCTGGATCTGGAATACAAGATCCATGTCTGGAGGTTTTATACCAATTTTGTTTACACCTCGCCCATGTCCTGGGGGAGTTGGATGCTGATCATCTTTTTTCCCGTTTCAGCCATGCAGGCCTTGGTCGTGAATCGTGAGTATCTGCTCCAAATCAGGCAGGCGGAACCCTTGATTCCCTTGACAAAATGGCTGGAAACTCATTTGAACAAAATCGCAGCGATCAATTTTCACATGGGCGTGGGTGTGGGGGTTTATACCGGAGTTCTGCTTTCCTCGTTTTACGCGAGGCCACTTTGGTCCAGTTCAATATTAGGGTTTGTATTCCTGCTTTCAGGGTTGTCTTCCGCCGCGGCTTTGCTCGTCCTTTTGGCTCCGCGAACTGAAAAAGGACTCTATTCCAAAATTGACATGTACATGATCGCGCTGGAAGGCTTTGCGGTGACTTTGTTCATTGTCGGCGGCATTACCGCTTCAGAAAATGTGAAAGACGCCATGATTTTTCTGATTGGTGGCAGTCGTTATACGCCCTGGTTCTGGATCGTGGTGGTGCTGGGTGGAATGCTGATTCCGCTACTGCTTGAAACACTGGAAGTGATGGAGCGGATCCGGTTTTCCGTGCTGGTTCCACTTCTGGTTCTGTTGGGTGGAATTTCTCTGCGATTTATCATTGTCTATGCGGGGCAAGCCATTCCCACATTTTCATAATCACGGACGAACAGGCATTCGTCTCAATTTTTTTGAGGAACAGGAGGGATTATGGATCATGAAAAACCAATACAACCCCAACCTTACTGGCATAATATCACCGCTGGAATTGGTCTGGGACTGGTGCTGTTGCTGGCCTATTATGTTTCAGGACGCGGCTTGGGCGGATCCGGATTTATCATGCGGGTCACCACTGCGGTTCTCAATCAATTCAGTTCAGAGCATGTCGCCAAACTGAGCTACCTGAACGGTTATTTTGAAAATGGGTCAATCATCTGGAATGATTGGTTGATCATGCAATTTATCGGCATGTTTTTTGGTGGTTTGTTTGGGGCGATAACGGCTGGAAGGTTTGGAAAAGCCATTGAAAAAGGCCCACGAATCACCACTGGCCAACGTTTTTTCTTTGCCGTGCTGGGTGGTGGCATCATTGGCTGGGCGGCACGCCTGGCTCGTGGCTGTACCAGCGGACAGGCACTGAGCGGAGGAGCTACTCTTGCTCTTGGCAGTTGGGTGTTCATGCTGGCTTTATTTGCCGGCGGCTTTATTGGCGGATATTTCGTAAGGAGATTGTGGCTATGACGATCGCACCATTAGTAAAAACCGGTTTTATTTCTTTCGAGATAGATTTGATTGCCGCAGGATTGATCGGCTTCGGCTTCGGCTTCATGCTGGAACGAGCAGGCTTTGGCTCTGCAAAAAAATTGACAGATCAGTGGTATGGTCGGGACTGGAGTGTCTTTCGTGTCATGTTCACTGCCATTGTGACAACCATGTTTGGCATTCTGATTCTTGACGCCTTAAATATCATGCCTTTGGGATCTTTTTATCTCAATGGAACCTATCTTCACTCCCAGTTGATTGGCGGAATCCTCGTTGGTGTGGGATTCGCAATTGGTGGGTACTGTCCCGGAACCTCTGTGGTCGCCATTGCCAGTGGTAAAATCGATGCAATTTTTTATTTATCGGGCATGATGCTGGGCATGTTGATCTTTGCGGAAGGCTGGGACCTGGTGGAAAATTTCATGCAACAGGGCAACATGGGAGATATCACCATTCCCCAATGGCTGGATCTCAATCCATGGTTGGTCGCAACCGTGGTTCTGCTCATTGCCGTTGGCGGTTTTGCTGGCGCCAACTATGTTGAAAAAAAACTTAACACATGAGGTTTTTATGACAGCAATTGCTAAAGATCAGAAATGGGTATTGATTGGGTTTGGGATTGCGGTGCTGGCTCTGCTGGTTCTGACCAATCTTCCACAGACCGCCCGCTGGTATGATAATGTGGAAGATTACCAGATCAGCGAAATCTCGATTGAAGAAATGGCTGGCTGGGTGATTGAGGGACGGAATGATTTTCTGCCGGTTCTGCTGCAAAGCTACAGCGGTCAGAAAGTGGATAACATCCCTGGTGTTCTGCTGATTCCAACTGAGAATCTGACTGAAGAAATCAAGCAAATACCCTATTATAAAAAGTGGGTCATTATCACAGTCGATGGAACGCTGGAAAACAAGTATGCGTCTGTGCTGACCAATGACTGGCGCAGAAGAATCATTCTGCTCAAAGGTGGCCTGCAGGCCTGGGATCAAAAAATCACTAGCAAAACTCCGGATTGGCAATCCATGGACATGAAAGAAATTGATGCGTTGAACAATGTTCGACCTTTTTTCCAGAAAACCTATTTAAATGCTGATGCCGAACGAGAACAGCAAAACCGCTATGTGGCACCGCCTGTTGCCATGCCTCCGCTGTTGCAGAAAAAACCTGAAAAATATGAAGGCTGTTGATTTTCCATCCTCCAAAATCCCCCTGTAAAATCTGAATCTAAAGATCACAGGGGGAAATCCTCAAACAATCCTTGCCAACACCCTCGCCTTTCGTTAAAGGGAATTCAGAACCAATTGCCAGCCACTTGTGTGGCAAAACGGCAGTATTTGATTTTCTTTTCATTCTGGAGTTGAGCATGGATAAATTTGGTATCAAGAGTGTGTTTCCTTTTTCTGTTCTGGCAACCTTCGACGCAACCTGCAAAAACATAGAACCCCTCGTAGATTACATTCCCAATGTGACCCTCATTCAGATCAAGGAAGACCATCCACTGGAAGACGGGCGACAGCGGCGCTATGTCAGATTTCATGGTGATGCCGCCATTCCCGCCATTGCACGGGCGATTCTCAAACCTGAAATGCTCCGCTGGCATGAAGAATTTTTATGCGATTACAATAACTGGGAAGTCAACTGGAACATCATTACCGACGTTTTCACTGAGCATGTGCATTGCAGTGGCAAAACATATTATCGGGAACATCCCGACGGGATTGAAGTAGAATTGCAAGGGGAGTTTTCAATCTCATTGGATCATATTCCCGGAATTCCTTCAGTGATTGTCAGAAAAGCAGTCCAAATTCTGGAACCGATGATTGTCAAACTGATCACACCGAATCTGAAAGAGTTCTTTGAGGCGGCTAAAGAAAAACTGAAGGCTGACGCGATGCGTTAATTTCTGTGTGATAAAAATCCTTCAAAAATCATTTGTCATCCGTCGTTTTTTTTTGTTAAGAACCTAACATCCCGCAGGAACGGTCTTGCAGGGTAATTCCAGCACTTCCAAAACTTTTTATAAAATGAGGACTCATGAAGCCTAACATTCTTATTTTATTTTCTATGACACTGATTCTTCTGGGGTGTTCAATTCCGGGAACTCCCGTGAATAAAGCCTATGATGGAACGTACAACATGCGGTATCACAGATCGAAGATCAATGGAGAAGCTGTTTCTGTTAAAAATTATGAAGCCACTTTTTCGATTACAAAAGGGTTTATTTATCTGCGTTTTCTAAACATGGATAAACAACTGGTAACGGTCAAAGGCGCTGTTTCTCCGGAAGGAAGTATTGTGCTGGACAAGGCAACCATTGGTCAGATTTCCATGACAGCCAGAGTGCAGATGCAGGAAAACGGGGAGTTTCAGGGAACCTATTCTTTTGAAACCATGGGGAACACGATTGAAGGCGAAGTGGATGGTGAACGCATTTCCGCTGATATCTCACAAGACTCACAACCAGCGAACATGAGACAAATGTCCGATATGTTCAATATGTAACGCGTGCACAGCCTTCAGAATCACGTTAAGAACATCCCGTACAAAGATTGGAATTTCAGCACAGTAGAGACGTGCTATAGCGTCTCTACTGTTTCATGCAGAATTATTCAGCGTCTACCTGCACAGCGACCTCAGCCGGCAATGTGATTTGCAGTTCAAACGCTCTGCCGGTATCATCCCCTTCGGGTTTGATCACAATTTCAACATCGCCTCCCTTATCCCGCAAAAAGCGTCGAACCGCATCCATTCCCACACCTCGTCCGGAAATGTCACTGACTTTTTCAGCGGTGGACACACCCGATTGAAAAATCATATTCGCTGCATCCATTTCACTGTTGACTTCAAGCCCCACTTCAAGCGCTTTTTCTTTGAGGCGTTTCAGATTCAAACCCTTGCCATCATCCCCCACGCGCATGATAACCTGGTTTTCCTTCAAGGAAATATCAAGGAAGAGATTGCCTTCCGCCGGTTTGCCTTTTTCCAACCGTACTTCCGGTGTTTCAAGACCATGATCCATTGAGTTTCTGATCATGTGCATGAACACATCCTTGATCACCGGCACAATATTGTTCACGAATCGAATCCCTTTGTCCTTGACCAGAAATTTGGGTGTAGCCTTTTGAAGGTTTCTGGCCATGTCTGGCAAGCCATCACGAATTCCACCAAGAATATCATGAATGGACAGGGTATGAATGGCTTTCAGAACAGTCTCCAGTTCCTTGTCACGATTCCTGACAGCAAGTTGTTTCAACCGATCCAGTAATTGATTTTCCACCACCGTGGTGTCGTTGCGTGTTTGCGCGAAGGATCTCAGTTTTTGATTGAACAACTTCGTATAAACCTCAATGCCTTGACGAACCTGTTCCAACTCTTGTAACAGCAGTGCACTATCCCACGGTGCGTCAGCATTTTTCCGCAAATGGTCATAAGTCTGTTCCGCGGCATGAACAATATCCGTGATATACGAAAAGCCATAGGTTCTGGCATTTCCCTTGATGGTGTGCATGTTCCTGAACAAAGTTGCGATCACATCCATGTCTTTGTGTATGCTGGCCTCAATCAACTTTTGATTTTCCTCAATAAAATTATTGGCTGATTCCAGAAAGCCTGTGAATTTGTCCACAGATATTGCCAGAATCTGTCCCAGCATCTCCAGTTCCTGTTTCTGGGATTCTGCTTCTGCCTGCAATTTTCTGAGTTCTGACACATCCCGGACCGTGATCATGACTTTTTCAATTTCATCCTCTTCACTTGGCAGGGGATCCCAATCCAGTTCCAGAATTTTTACCCGTCCGTCGGGCATGTTTTTCTGAAATTCATGCACCAGCAAATGTTTGTTGATGTCCCACATCATCATGTCCGCGCCAAAAACTGAACCCGTAGCGACTTCAATCTGATTGAGTATATTTCCCCCCAGACTTGAATCATCAAACAGGGTTTGCATAAAGGATGTTCCGGCAATTTCAGTTGTTTCCAGAATATGTTCCAGATACCTGGAATATTCGGGATGGATCACCAGATCCTCATCAGGGATCGTAAAGATTCCCTGGTGCATATTTTGAAGCATATTGTTGATGTCATTGGTTTTCTGTTGCAATTGTGCGGTTCGTTCCTGAACTTTTTGTTCCAGATTGCGATACAACAAAGCGTTGTCAATGGAAATCGCGGCCTGCGAAGACAGCATTTGGAGCACTTCCAGACGTCCGGCCGTGAACGCTCCGGTGGTCAGGTTGTTTTCCAGATAAAGAACTCCGGTGATACGTCCCTGATTGATGATGGGAGAGCACAGGATTGATTTCGGATGATTCTCAACCACAAAGGGATCCTTGGTAAAATTTCCTTCATCTTCTGCGTTATTCAGTACGACAGCCTCTTTAGTCCGCATTACATACTGCACCAGTGTCACAGGAATTCTGGAGAATTGGGCCAAGGGTATTTGCTGCATGACATCCACTTTTTCATGTTCCATCAGACATTCCGCCTGAATCATGACAGAACCACTCTGATCATCCCGCAACAGCAAAATACCCTTTTCAGCACCTGCGTTTTCAACAACAGTCCGCATCATTTTTTCCAGCAGAACATCTAGTCGAATTTCACCGGATATGGCCTGGGAAGCTTTCATGACCGATCCAAGATCCAGAGCTACCGTGGAACTCGTGCCCATTGAGGTGGCGGTGACAGTGGCCTTGTCTTCTCTGGAACCACTTGTTCCACGCTGTCTGAGCAGATTGGAATGCTTCTCTTCCAGATTTTGTACCATCACTTTGGAGCCCCACTGACCACACAGATACCAGGCTTTGGTCAGATAAGTCTGGGCGAGTCGAGGTTTCCCGATTTCAATATAAAATTCACCGGCAAGCTGGTTTGCGAGAGCTTCTTCATGGATAAAGCCATTCACATTCGCCAGGTGGATTGCTTCATCATACAGATCCATCGCCAGTCGTTCTTTCTTTTTCAAGCGAGCTTTTTCAGCTTCGACCAAGATGTACTGATGCCGATAATTCATTGGTGCGTATTTTGCCCATTTTTTCAGTTTCATCTGATTGATATAAAACCTTAGCGGCAGGCGTTTGCGTCGCATTTTTCTTGCGTAGCCGATGAATGCCATCGAATGATAAAACGTGATGATCGCATTGACGATCATGCCCGGCACATTTTCAATGTATTTGCGGGCCTCCTGAAAACTGGCAAGGGCTGTCTCATATTCCTTGAGCCAGCAACTCAGCATGCCTTTGCACATGAAGGCGTAAAACACACCGGTCTGGTTACCGGCTTTCAGTCCTTCCGGGATCATGGTGTGTTCATCAAAATATTTGCCTTTGAGCACCAGCGGATTTTCAGCGTCACCTCTGAAATTGGCGGCGGTCTGCGCAAACACCTGCATGTGGTAGATGGTTGGGCCCTGCTTGTATTTCTCAGCCTGAGGGAAGTACTTGTCAAAATCAGCGATCACATAATCCAGAGACTCCCCGATGAACAACTGAGTGTAGCAATAAACGGAAAAAGAATAGGTGGCAAATTCAAGATTTCCGGCTTCAAGATTACTTTGAAGCGCTTTCATCAGCAACGGCATGGTTTCCCTGACCGGTTTATGCCAGATACGAATGGCCATGGCGATGGCAAATTCCAGTGTTCCTCTAAATTCATCCAGTTTCAGATCATACACCATTGATAGCGCGTCTTCTCCTAAGCGAGTCCCGTTTTTGATGTCATCCATATTAGAGAGAATTACCATGCCTACCCCCCCAACGCCGTAAGGGGACACGCCTGTGATTCCATGTTTAAGCGATAATGAATCCACTTTCAGCAGCATGATCGCAAACAGGTTGGCACTCACAATATAGGCTGAGGAAACCGATTGGGCAATAATCCTGGTTGCGGCCAATGCCACAGGATTTTTCATCATCGGCATTGATTCAAATTTGGCTAATGAAATGGGAAGAACCCTTATGAGCATGGGCAGAAGACGCAGGGCCACCTGAAGCTGATTGGGGCGGGAAGGCAGTTTTATGCCCAGCATTTTCAGTGCTTCCAGAGCCACACGAACGCCATCATGGATTTTATTCTGAGAAACCAGTGACTGTAACCGGGCTTCATACACACGGACTTTGTCTAATGAGGTTTTGGCATTTTTCAGCACAATGTCCGCATAGGTATTCATCTTGTCAAATTTGCGGGTGAGATTGGAGGTATCCACAGCCTCACCATACAACCCCAGAGTCAGCGGATAGTTTTCTTTCCAGCAATTTGCCGGGAGCAGTTCAATTCCAATCCGGGCATGGCCTGCGGCAGGTCCGTATGCCGTGGAAAGACGGGCTTTTTGCGCGGAAAGCAGATTCAATTCTGCCAGTTTGTTTTTTTCCTCCTGACTTTCAATCAGGTCTTTTCCCATATTGAGCTGGGACGTGACATAAAACAATTTTTCCTCCAGTTCCTCCTGACTCAAGGATTTCAGCAAGACACGCCCGATGTTCAGATGAATCGGTTTTCTGTCCTCTTCGGAAATCATTTCATAAGCGGCTTTCTGCACACGTCCATGGACAAACTTATCCCACACGGAAGCCTTGAAATCACTGATTCCTGATTCCTCAGAATTTTTAAGCAGTTTGTGACCTTCTCCCACTGGAAGAATCATTCCTTCCTGAACAGCGGACCATAGATCCTCCGCAGTTTGCTTCAGGGTTCGTCCACAAACCGCCGCCAGCGTTTTCAAATTAAAATCAGCACCAATACACGCGGCCATTTTCAATGCGGATTGTGTCACTTCAGGAAGTTTCTGGATTTTTTCAATCATCAATTCGACGACATTCCCGGTGGTTTCATGGGCTTTGATTTTGTCCAGATCCCATTTCCAGCACATGGCTTCAAAATCAAACCACAGCAGTTTTTCGTGATGCAGAAGTTTCAGAAATTCATGAATAAAAAAAGTGTTTCCACCTGTTTTGTTCTGAATCACTTCCGCCAACTGTTTAACATTTTCCGGTTCCGTTTTCACCGTTTCGCCAAGCATCTGGACGATGGCGTTCAGGTTCAAGGGATTCAACTGGATTTCCCTGTAGGGGATGGTTCCCTGTTTTGTTTCCTGAAGCAATTGCAGAAACGGGTGGTCTTCCTGAATTTCGTTATCCCGATAAGCCAGAATGAGCATGAAATGCCGCAATTCAGAATCCTGTGACATGATATTGAGCAAACCCAGACTGGCTGTGTCAGAAAATTGCAGGTCATCCAGAAACAGGACCAGCGGATGGTGTGCCTGGGTGAACACCCGGATAAACTTGAGAAATGTCAGTTGAAATCTGTTCTGGGTTTCACTGGGGCCTAACTCCGGAACAGGTTGTTGCGGTCCAAGGATGAGTTCCAGGTCCGGTGCGAGATCGGTGATGATTTTTCCATTGGGACCAAGTGCTTCCGCCAGTTTGAATTTCCATTGATTGAGATGGTCCTCATCTTCGCGTAACAGATTTTGAACGAGATTGTTGATGGCCTGTCCAATGCCGTAGTAGGGATCATTGCGTTTGAATTCGTCATATTTTCCTGACAGAAGCATGCCGCTGTGGTTCACCAGAATTTTTTCCAGTTCATGGACCAGCGCTGATTTTCCGCTGCCTGATTGTCCGCCGAGAAACACCAATTGCTTGTGACCGCCCTTGACCAACTCAAACAGTTTCATGAGTTCATTGAGTTCAGGCTCTCTTCCATACAAAACCTGTGGAATATGCAATCTGTCGGAAATGTCATGAGTGCCCAACGTGAAGGGCTCAATTTTCCCTGTTTCCCTGAACTGCCGGATGCAATTTTCAAGATCATGCTTTAAACCAAACGCGCTCTGATAACGATCTTCCACACTTTTAGACAGTAACTTGTGGATCATATGAGCGATCATGCCGGGAATTTCCGGCTTTTTTTCCAGCAACGGTGCTGGATTTCGGGCAATATGGCAATGCACCCATCCCATCGCATCATCCGCATGGAATGGCAAATCACCGGCCAATACTTCATAAAAGGTCATTCCCAGTGAGTAGAGATCAGATCTGAAATCAACCTTGCGGTTCATCCGTCCGGTTTGTTCAGGAGAAATATAGGCCAGGGTTCCTTCCAGCACAGCATCACTGGCAACGACTTCTTCTGTTTCTTCGAGGGTGGTTGCGATGCCGAAATCAATCAGAGTGACTTCTTTGTTCCCCGGGTTGATAATAACGTTGTGCGGTTTCAAATCACGGTGGATATACCCTTTTTTATGCACATTTCCCAGGATCACGGTCAATTTGAGCATGGTGTCAAGAATATCTTCCAGTTTGAGTGTCTGTTCTCCCAGCACATGCTTGAGCGATTTTGACAGCATGTCATCACTGGTGACCAGCATCACAGAACTTCCTGTCTTTTCCAGTCCGATCACCCGTGAAATCCCGGGCATCTGTAAATGGGTCAGGATGCTGTGTTCATGCTGAAATCTGGCCAGTTCTTCCTGTGTCGGATATTCGCTGTTCAGATATTTAATGATGACCGCAAGATGGTCTGATTCACGAACAGCTCTGCAAACGGTGGTATTGACCCCGCTATAAAGTTCCTCCATGACTTTGTAACCTTTGACCTGTAGCATAACGTTCTCTCCGGAAATTTTTTATAATTGTCTCTGTTATCCCCATAATAAAATTAACAGGATTCGACAAGAATATTTTTCAGAAACAATTTTAGTAAGCGTTCAGTTATCAGTATTCAGCAGTCAGTATTTATGCGTTTTGGTTGCATTATGACTCAATACCAGAATTATCGCTTGGCTTCCAGGCCTTGAGAATGCTTGAAAAACTGATAGCTGACGGCTGAACGCTTACCAATTTCATTTCTTGATTGATGATGTCCCTCTGAAATATACCTTTTGAACTTGCTTTATTGGTCTCCCCCTTGCAAAACCGAAAGTAATCAGTCATAACATATTAAAACCATAATCATTCATTAACTTGCTGATAAGGTCTTTATGTCACAAACAACCCCTCACACTGAACACACTCTCACCGGTCTCACTTCTGCGGAAGTTGAACAAAGCAGAATACAAAACGGCGCCAATGTGCTGACACCTCCGGAACGTGAACCATGGTGGCATCTGTTGCTGGAAAAATTTGATGATCCTGTCATCCGGATCCTGCTGATTGCCGCGTTTGTCGCCATTGGTGTCGGCATGGTGGATGGGCATTATATTGAAGGTGTCGGCATCATCATCGCGGTGTTGCTCGCAACCACTTTGGCCTTTTTCAATGAGTTCAAGGCCGGGAAGGAATTTGATATTCTGAATCAGGTGACCGACGAAGTGGCGGTCAAGGTGATCCGCGAAAGCCATTACACCACTGTTCCCCGTAAAGATATTGTGGTTGGAGATATTGTTCTGCTTGAAGCAGGCGAAGAAGTTCCGGCTGATGCGGATGTTCTGGACTCCGTATCGCTCCAGATTGATGAATCCCGACTGACCGGAGAATCGGCCCCTGTCACCAAACGTCCCCGGTCTGAAAATAAAGCTGAAGGGCAGAACCTGGCCTATGCCCGCCACATGGTGCTGAAAGGCACGATTGCCAAAGATGGTCATGGAACCCTGAAAGTCACAGCGGTTGGCGATCGTTCAGAAATTGGAACAGCGGCCAAGGCGGCTTCAGAAGAAACGGACAATCAGACCCCACTGAGCATCCAGCTTGAAAAACTGGGAAAAATGGTTGGCGTGGTTGGCTTCAGCGTTGCGGGTATCATTTTTGCGGCACTCATGGCCCGCGGTGTTATGGTGAATGAGTTGGTTCTGAATCAGCAACAATGGTTTTTTACCATGACCATGATCCTGAGTACTTTGATCGCCATGACCAGAGTCTGGTTGCCGATTTCCTATGACGCCCTGGAAATGTTCAAAATTAATCACCAGCGTCCTGCCTGGCTGGAAAATAATAGCATGGTCGCATGGTTAAAAACCGCGGGTTTGGGCGCTCTTGTGTTTATTCTTGGTATTGGCGGAGGGTATGTGATCGGCCTTGTACCGGCAACCCCTCGTGACTGGATTCCACCGCTGGCCGCTGAAGAACTGCTCAAATATTTCATGATTTCCATCACCATTATTGTGGTCGCTGTTCCTGAAGGTCTGGCGATGAGTGTTACTCTGAGTCTGGCCTATAGCATGCGCAAAATGACGGCCGCCAATAACCTCGTGCGACAAATGCATGCCTGTGAAACCATTGGTGCGGCGACAGTGATCTGTTCTGATAAAACCGGAACGCTGACCCAAAACGAAATGCAGGTTTTTGAAACACGTTTTCCCTCCCTACAGGATAACAAGCTCACGGCATCGCTTTCCTCTGTCAATGAACAACTGCTTGCCGAAGCCATCGCGGCCAACACCACAGCACAACTCAGTGAGGAAAACAATGTCATCAAACCACTGGGCAATCCAACAGAAGGCGCTCTTTTACTCTGGCTCAATCAGCAATCCATTGATTACCAGCAACACCGCGGTACATTTACCATTTCCCATCAATGGACCTTCACCACCGAGCGCAAATACATGGCCACAATGGGGCAGTCTGTGCCCTTGGGGTCACAAACACTGTATGTGAAGGGGGCACCTGAAATTATCATGTCCCAATGCGTCAATATGCTGACTGCTGATGGCGAAACCCCGCTGGAACCATTCAAGCAGGAAATTGAGCAAGCTCTCAAAGATTATCAGCGGCGAGGGATGAGAACACTGGCGATTGCTTACCGCAACGCCACAAACGACGACCCTGAAGCAACGATTGAATCACTGACGCACGATATGATCTGGTTGGGCTTTGCCGCTATTGAAGATCCGGTTCGCCCGGAAGTTCCCAATGCTGTTGCTGATTGCTACAAAGCAGGAATCCAGGTCAAGATTGTCACAGGGGACATTGTTGAAACCGCCAAAGAAATCTCCCGCCAAATTGGTTTGAGCAAGCCGGATGATGGTCCGGAATGCTTTCTCACCGGTGCGGAATTTGGCAAAATGAACGATGAACAGGCTAAAGTCGCGGTGCAGAAACTCAAAGTGCTCGCAAGGGCCAGACCACTGGATAAATTACGACTCGTTAAACTGCTGCAAAGCCAGAACCATGTTGTTGCTGTTACGGGTGACGGAACCAACGACGCCCCTGCGCTGAATCATGCGGATGTCGGGTTGGCGATGGGAAAAACCGGTACCGCTGTGGCCAAGGAAGCCAGTGATATCATTCTGCTGGATGATTCCTTCAAAAGCATTGTCAACGCCGTGATGTGGGGACGATCCCTTTATGAAAACATTCAGCGATTTATTTTATTCCAACTCACCATCAACGTGGTTGCGCTCGGAATTGCTATGCTGGGGCCGTTCATCGGCATCAAACTGCCATTGACCGTGATTCAGATGCTTTGGGTCAATCTGATCATGGATACGTTCGCTTCGTTGGCTTTGGCGACTGAACCTCCGCATGAAAGTGTCATGAACAGGCATCCGAGAAATCCTCTGGACTTCATTGTGACTCCACACATGATGCGGGAGATCGGTGGCATTGGTCTGGTATTTCTGGCTGGTCTGATCGGACTGCTGTTTTATTTCCAGGGGGATGGTATGGTCACAAATCATGAGTTATCCCTGTTTTTCACCATCTTTGTGATGCTACAATTCTGGAATCTGTTCAATGCCCGTAGCATGGGGCAGACTGATTCCGCGTTGAAAGGAATTTTTGAGAACAAGGGTTTCACCATGATCGCGCTGGGAATTTTTATTGGCCAGGTGTTGATTGTACAGTTTGGAGGAGAAGTTTTTCGAACTGTTCCACTGTCTCTTGAAACCTGGGCACTTGTGGTGGCAGGAACATCATTAGTACTGTGGCTTGGTGAGATCAAACGTTTTGTTCTGCGTCGACAGGCATGACTTTATTGAACACTGAAAGGAATCTCTTCATGGAAATTAAACTGGACTATAAAACAAAGGGACTTGAATCGCTTAAAACCGATGCGCTGATTTTAATGATTCCTGAAATCAAAAAAAATAAAGAAATCGGAAAACAACTGGATTTTTTACCTGACTCATTGATCCACCTTGTCAAACAGGCGATCAAGCTCAAGGTCTTCTCGGAAAAAGCTGAAAGCACACATTTAATGGTGACCGGCATCGATGATATGCCCCGCCTGTTATTGGTCGGCACAGGAAAACAGGATAAGCTGAATCAGGAAACGTTGAGAAGAATTGCCGGAAAAATCGGCAAAAAGATTAAAAGCCTCAAAAGTGAAGCCATCAGTCTGGTGCTTCCACCCTGGCTCAGCGAATTGAGCCTTGATGTGGGTACAATCATTGCGGAAGGACTGCTTCTTGGCGCTTATGATTTCAATAAATACAGTTCAGCGCCAACTCCGGATGAGGAGGATGATCAGCCCGTGGATAAAGTGAAAATCACTTTGCTGGATGCCGACAAAATGACTTCTGCCAAAGCCATCAAACAGGGCGAAACCAGAGCTATCGCCACCAATTATGCCCGGGATCTCGGCAATACTCCCGGAAATGATCTCTATCCTGAAATTCTGGCTAAAGAAGCCGAATCCATTGCCCTGGAATACAACATGAAAATCAGGATTCTGGATCAACCGGAAATGGAAGAACTTGGTATGGGAATGTTGTTGGGGGTGGCCCGGGGTTCAGTGCGTCCGCCCAAATTGATTCTGATGGAATACCAACATCCCAAGGCGAAAAAGCAATTGGCGATTGTGGGGAAAGGCGTCACCTTTGATTCCGGTGGCATTTCACTGAAACCAGGTAGCGGCATGGATGAAATGAAGTATGACATGTGCGGCGCCGCGGCAATTCTGGGTGCCATGAAAGCCATTGGTGAACTCAAACCCAAGCTCAACATTATCGGTGTGATTCCTGCCGTTGAAAACATGCCCGATGGCAATGCCCAACGCCCAGGGGATATTGTCACCGCATTCAATGGAAAACGTGTGGAAGTTCTCAATACCGATGCTGAAGGCCGGTTGATTCTGGGTGATGCCCTGAGCTACACGATCAAGGAATATTCTCCTGATGGGATCATTGATTTTGCGACTCTGACCGGTGCCTGTATCATCGCGCTAGGGCACTATGCCAGTGGTGTGATTTCCAACAATGAAGAACTCACCCGTCAGGTTGTCGAAGCGGGTAAGTCCAGCGGAGATACGGTGTGGCCGTTGCCTTCATTTCCAGAATATGAAGAATCGATCAAAGGAAAATTTGGAGATTTGCTGAATACCGGCGGACGCGAAGCCGGAACCATCACAGCAGGTTTGTTTTTGAAAAATTTTGTGGAAGAAATCCCCTGGGTGCATGTTGACATTGCCGGAACGGCCTGGGGTGTCAAACATATCAGTTATCAACCGGCCAAGGGAACCACAGGAGTCGGGGTTCGACTGCTGATTGACCTGATTGGCTCATGGCAAGCATGACTTCAAAAAAAGCCACCGGCATTGTTAGGACATCACACGAATAAAAGAGCATTATGCCAGAGATCACCCGTTTTTATGGAATAGTGATTAAACTATTTTTTGGAGATCATCCGCCTCCCCATTTTCATGCTGTTTATGGAGAATATAATGCAATTTTCAATATAGAATCCTTAGAAATGATTGAAGGCGACTTGCCGGAACGCGCAAAGAAATTGGTGCTGGAATGGGCATCGTCTTATCACGAAGAACTCAAGAAGATGTGGGACTCACAAGAGTTTAAAAAACTCCCTCCATTGAGGTAAAATGAAGAAAATACCGAAAATCAAGGCTGTTCAGGCGTTAGACAACCATCTCTTGATCATCGAGTTTTCAAATCATGAGAATCGGCAATATGACGTGAGGCCGTTGCTCAAACTCCAGACGTTTGCTCCACTACAAAATGATGCGTTCTTCAAAAATGTCCAAATCGAAACAGGAGGACATGCGCTGGTTTGGAATGAGGATATTGACATCAGTGAGTACGAACTATGGAGCAAAGGACAATTCCTGTCCTAACAAGTCGCTTGCGACGGATTGCCTACACTGCGTTTCGGCAACCGCTCAGCTCTATCGTTGGTTGGAAAGAAAAATCGGCACCTTTCAGACGATGTGAAAAGTAATTGACAGTTGGAAGGTGTCATCCCGACAGAGTGAGGTACAAGATCTCTCCTTCGTCGAGATGACAAACTGTAAAAGGGAAAATGATAGGTGCCGAAAAATCCTGGGCTGTTCATTTCTCCTTATTTTGAGCGTCAACCGGATGGTAGGCGGGGATTACATGCCCCGCAAACGCCAAAAATCGTATTTTTGACGGGCACGTAGTCCCGTCCTACCAGAGAAGTGAACAGCCCTGCCGAAAAATCAGGCGATTTTTTCTTCCGCAACGGACTCCCCGCTTAATTTTGCGAGAATACGGTCACCAGTGGTGGTGATTTCATTCAACAGAAACCGGTCACGTGGCTCAGCACGGTCCAGAAATGTTTCAAGAACTTCTCGTCTTTCCGGAAATTTTTTCACCTGCGCATAAAGCAACTCTGCCACAGCCGAATCACACAACAACTTGATCAAACGTTCCGCATGGAGCATTCCAGGCGCGAAGTCACGCTTTGGATCCCAATTTTTGAGGAATTCCTTAGGCCAGCTCGCCATGGGTTTATCACTCAGTGTCTTGAATTTGCGGGTGGCAATTTTTTGAATCAAATGCTGTTGTGCCGCAAGATTCAATGATTGCAATTTGGCAACACGTCGCTCCAGAGGATCACGGGCAGAAACACTCAGCCAGCGGGTCTGGGCAATGGTTTTCAGAAATCCCTGAGGATTTTTGATGATGGCGCCCAACGTGTCTTTCATGGCCATCAACGCCTGAATTTGTGAGGTTCCTTCATAAATCGGCAGAATCACGGAGTCTCTCAACAGTTTTTCCGCACCATATTCCTGGGTGAATCCTGAACCGCCATGAATCTGCACACAGCGTCGACTCATTTCAACTGATTTTTCACTGCCCAGATATTTCATCAACGGAGTCAACTTTCGTGCTTCGCCAGCATAAAACTTCACATCTTTTTCCACCCGTTTGTATTCCATGGAGGAGGGCTCAAGGGTTTTGAGCAGAATTTTACTTTTCTGCGACAGTTCATCATAGTAGGCCCCCTGAATTGTCATGGCCCGAATTGCCTGAATGTCATTGCGCATTTCGTCCAGCATATCTGCAATCATTTCATGCTGATCAATGGTTTTTCCCATGCTTTTTCGTTGAGCGGCATAATCCCTGGCGGTGCGGTAAGCCGACTCGCAAAGCCCCATACTGATGGAAGCGACACCCACACGAGCGCCGTTCATCAACAACAACATGTGTTTGAAACCATCGCCGCGTTTACCAATGAGTTGAGCAGGTGTTTTATCAAAGGAAATCGTGCAGGTGGGACTGGCATGAATGCCCATTTTTTCTTCAATCCGGTCTACTGTGGCATGACGGATTTTTTCGCCATTTTCACCGTATGAGAACGTTTCACACAAAAAGAATGACAGACCATTCAATCCGCTGAAGGGATCATTGGGATCTTTGGCATCCTCAGTCCGGGCAATGACAAAATGGTATCGTCCATGACCTGAGGTGATGAAAATTTTTTGTCCGGTAATGAACCAGTTTCCATCGGCATCCTGTACCGCTTTTGTTCTCAAGGCCGCCATGTCACTGCCAGCGTCAGGTTCTGTGATATCCATACAGCCCCATTCGTTGCCTGACGCGATATCCGCCAGTTCCCGTTCAAACCGTACCTTGGTAATGGTTTTGGATTCCTTATCAAACTCAGCACTTCCTTCATCAATGCAAAAGGCCAGCATCGCCAGTCCCATCGCGCCATGAAATCCATAATGCATGACGGTGGATACATCGGCTCGTGCCATGAGTTCAATATTGGTCATATACAGCAGAATCGGCAGGTTCATGCCTCCCAGTTCCCGGGGAATACACATGCCATGCAGTTCCATGTTTTTTAGTTGAGCGAAAATTTCATTCATTTCCTTGGGAAAAACAACATCGCCATCTTTGTATTCCAGACCTTTACGGTCCATCTCGGCGCCTTTGGGCGCGATTTCTTCAGCGGCAAACGTTCCGACCAGTTCCAGCATGTCCTTGTAGACATCCAGTGCTTCCTTTTCAGAAGCGAATTCACAGTCCTTGCCGAACCCCTGGCGTTCATTGAGTGCCAGCAAAGGGCTCCAGTCGATCCATTTTTCGATATAAAACTGAAGGTCTTCGTTGTCTTTGTAAAAATTGGCCATGTTCCTCCTGGGATCAATGCGGGAATAAAGGCAACCTGATCGCAACCCATTGGCGACAGATTAATGAAATGAACCTGCTGGAAGATAAGGCAAACAAGGCTGTTATCCAATGACTTTTTGAGACAATCTGTTGTCCAGTCCGGCCATTTGCGTCAATTGCATCATTCAAATTGATCCAGGTTCAGTCCCTCATTGCCATGGCACTCCCCGAAAAGAAGCCGGATTCATGTCAAGATTCTGATTTCAAGCTTCAGCGGCAACCAGTTTTGATAAATATTTGCGAAGTCCGGTTTTGGCGGTTGATGTTTGGGCTTTAGACGCAAACACTGGCGGTTTTTTCAATTTTTCGCATTCCTCCAGAAAGGTCAGCAAATGTTCCCGATATTGGTAATACTGGCCATTTTCGAGCAATTCAGCACGCACCCTGGGACGAGGCAACGTGATTTCCAGCACATCGCCTACACGGGCACGAGGGCCATTGGTCATCATCACCACCCGATCAGAAAGCACAATCGCCTCATCCACTAAATCAGGAAGCAAGATGTCAGTGAGTGTATTTGCTTTAGATGGATTTGCAATTGATCAAGATCCAAATCCCATAAGGGAATACGTTGAAGTTCCAGTTTGCCAAAGCGGTTCGAAGCCATTGGCAGATTGAAAATTGCCTCCATTGGGTATTGGACATCGCCTTTCGTGAAGATGAAAACAGAATTCGAAAAGATCATGCGCCACAAAATAGTGATAGGAAAAAGATACTTATTGTTTCCAACTTAACAAATATTCGATAATTTAACCCTTTCAGAAGATTTTAGTGCGATTGCCCTGGCATGGAAAATAAGGAGTGGTTTACCTCAAAGGGGCTCAAAACTATCTCGGATCAGGCTTTCCCACATTGGTTACCTCTGAATGTATGGAAGGCAACATCATGAGGAGCCGTGTACGGACCCGTACGCACGGTTCTGTGAGCGGACGTAGTCTTCGGACTCCTCCGACTCGATACCAGAGAATTGAACAGCCATGATTCAACACCGACTCACCCAGACGCCCACATCCATGGAAGATCCGGGGGGACCAATGAACGTTCCTGCTATGGGCGGTACGGCTTCAGGCAATCGTGCTACGGCCACAGCAATGTGATCGGTTCCAACAATGTCTCCAATCGTCGGATCAAATCCGGTCCAGCCTGTGCTGGGCAGATAGACTTCGGCCCAGGCATGGGTTGAACCGTTGTTGAGTCCTGAGGGTGGCGCGTGGAGATAGCCGCTCACAAAGCGTGAGGCCAGACCAAGACAGCGTGCGGCTTCCATGAACAACATCGCAAAATCACGACAGGAACCGGTTCCGTAAGACAATGTTTGTTCTACGGATTGTACACCGGGTTCTTCTCTCAGCCGATAGGACATTGTTTTATAGATATGGGTGCCAATTCGTTGCAATAGTTTGTACGTCTGAATCCGTTCATTCTGTTTCCATATGTTCGCAATCCAGTGTGAAAGTTGTTTTCGTGAACTCTGTTCCAGCAAGACCATATAAGGCGACAGCAAAACTTGATCATCAGGGTGATAGGTACACGGGTAATCGGTGGCATGAGTGACTGTTAGAAAACCAAGAGGATCCTCATTGTATTGCTGGATGATGACTTCACTTTCAATCACAAGCTGACTGGTGGGTAAATCGAAAATGGCGTTGGCAACCGAATTGCCTTCCACATCCCGATACCAGTGCAGGTTTGCCTGAGGTGTGATTTTCAAGGTTGAGGATTCAATACGCATTTCATGGTCTTCTCTCGGACGTAGTCGTAATTGATGGGGACCCAGTGTGACTAAACCGGAAAAATTGTAATAGGTACGATGGAGAATTTTATAGCGTTGCATAGACTCATAGGGGAGAATGATTGCTTTGACGCGTCAGGAATTTATTTGATTTTCTGCTGATGACGTGCGGAATGCCCAGCGAATCATCTTTCAGAAAACCCGGAACTTTTCGTCCCGGTTTGATCAGGATATCTTTCAAAATGGTTTCCCTTACCTGAACACGGTCCAGATGTTGTTCTGAGACCAGATAATCGTATAAAATTTCAGCGTAATGCTCCAGCGAGATGCCATAGGTTTGTTGGAGACACGCATAAGCATATTCTGAAAATTGAACGAACTCATCGAAAGGATTCGACGACTGAAACAGCAGGGCCATCGACTGGATAAAGTTTCCTGAATTGTAGTAATGATCCCAGTATTTGGCAAAGCGCTTTAACCGCAACATCAATTCAACCGGTAAATCCACATTACTCTCAATTTCATAAGGTGGATTTGAATCGTAAATCATCTGGTGCGTGTCAGTGTGCAGAGTGATCGGTGTGCCTTTCAGGTGTTTTAAAATGCCAATTTGAATTTCCTGAAGTCCAAGCGCAACCAACTGATTCAGATCATCTTTGAAAATGTCTAAGGTCGCGCCGGGTAAGCCGATGATCAAATCCACATGCAGATGAATGTGGGTGTTCTGTCTGAGAAACATTAAATTGTCCAGAGCCTTTATTTTATTTTGCTGACGACCAATCAAGGCGGAAACCTGTTGATCCAGGGTCTGAATGCCGACCTCAAATTGCAAAACCCCTTCCCTGAATTTCAGAATATATTCTTTCAACTCAGGCGGCAGGCGATCAGGAATGACTTCAAAATGGAGAAAAAAATCCTGTGCCGGAAATTCTTCCAGAAAAAATGACAGGATCGCAATGGATTGTTTGATGTGGAGATTGAAGGTTCGATCAACAAATTTGAATTGTCGTGCGCCTCGCTGGTAAAGTTTACGCATCTCCAGCAAAAATTGAGAAGTGTCAAAGGAACGGATCCCTTTATCCAGGGACGACAGGCAAAAATGGCACTTAAAGGCACAGCCTCTGGAGGCTTCCACATAGATCTTCCGGTTGACAATATCGGTATCCGTATAGAATTCATAGGGTAGAATCAGTTCCTTGACATCAATCTGATCTTTGGGCAACACTTTTGTTTTTGGCGCGTTATGCTGGAGAATATCCTGACACAAACGTTGAAACGCATGATCCCCTTCTGCGGGAATGATGTGGTTGACCAGTTCATATAATTCATCCGGAACACCATAGCTCACCTCCGGACCGCCAACCACGACATAAATTTCAGGGTGAGTTTTTTTGAGGAGGGAAATCGCCTGAGTCAGGACTTCAATGTTCCAGATGTAAATCCCGATTCCGATGATTTGAGGCTGATATGACAGCCATTGCTCGACCATGTGTCGGGGCGTGTCCTGAAGGGTGTATTCAATCAGTACGGTACGGTTTTGCAATTCCCGCATGTTGGCATAAAGATACCGCAGGCCCAATGACGTATGAGAATAGCGGGCATTGGCTGTTGTCAGCAAAATCATGCTTGTTTTCCCAGGGCGATCCGGGCTTGTACGGCCAGTTCATCGCAGCGGTTGTTTTCAGGATTGTCACTGTGCCCTTTGACCCAATGCCAGGAAATCTCATGGATACGAGCCTGTTGCAACAGGGCTTCCCAAAGATCCTTGTTGGCCACCGGTTTACCATCGGCGGTTTTCCAGCCTTTCCGTTGCCAGCTATCCAGCCATTTTTGCGTGAAGGCGTTTTTAAGATAGGCGGAATCCGTGTAGACATTAACCCGGCAGGGACGTTTGAGCATTTCCAGTCCCTTGAGGGCGGCTATGAGTTCCATGCGGTTGTTGGTGGTGTTGGCTTCAGCGCCTGAGATTTCCTTGCGGAAATTATTATGCTCCGGGGAAATCAGGATGGCTCCCCAGCCACCGGTTCCGGGATTGGGAGAGCAGGCTCCATCGGTGTAGATATGAACTTCTGTCATGGCATGATCCTGTCTGTAGTCAGCAACATTCTGGCCACTTCAAGCACTCGTGGTCCCTCCTCAATGTGAAGCATCCGGTCGGCATAGGCGGAATCAATCACCAAGCCGAGAATCTGTCGGCGGATTGGTTCGAGAATGGATTCGGAGAGGTCTTTGAGTTCTTCTCGTTTAATTTCGTGATACAGCGATCTTTTGTAACGTTCGGCATCCAGCGAATCTGTTCCCAGTTTTTCAATAATCCGATCGATAAAATTCATTTCTCCAATGGTAATGACCTGATCACTTTGAACAATATAGCGAATATAGTTGAGGATTTTCAGTTTTTCCTCATGGGGTAAATCATTGAGCCGATGAAAGGTCCGGTGAGGATTGTATTCTCTGATTTTGGTTGCGACATACAGGATATATTCGTGTTTGATCAATTCAAACGCAGGCAAATACATGGACTGCGCGATTTTTTCCGCCTCGCCCAGGGTCAATTCCTTGTCGCCGAGATCGATCTGGTTGAGTTCATCCAGTTCCATTCGGGTTTCCTGAATGAAATCGTCAATGAAGTACTGGACATTGTCCAGTTCACGGTGAAAGGCGAATTCAAACAATTCATCCAGGAAGGGTTGATAACGGATGGGAATATATTTGAAAAACTTGGGATCCTCAGGATTGGCTCCAGCCTCGAGAAATTCGTAGCCGCAACTGTTCATTTCCCGGGCGACATCTTCCAGTTCGGTAAGCGCCATGTCGCGAATATTTTTCAGTTTGCCGGTTTCATCCAGATAATCCATTCCCAGCGCTTTCAATGCTTCATTGAATTGAGGTTTATAAAGTTCATAGGCATTGAGAAAGAGAGTGATCAGATCATACTGCGTCGGATAGTTCATCATGCGTAATTGCAGTTCTTCTTTATAATTCGCATATCGGATAGGGCGTGATTTTTTCATAGTCGCTCCAAAAATTGGCTGTCATCCATCATGGATGATTTGTAACTTGATGAACCGGTTTTGTAAAGTAGGAAGTTTTTTGCGACTGACTACGGTTGACTGAAGCATCGCAATCGGACAATCTCAACTATGTCACCTTGACAGTCAGGTCCGCAGGCAAAGTGATTCTGAGGTGGAACGGACGTCCGGTATTGTCGCCTTCTGTGGCCAGAATCAGCCTGACATCCCCCCCTTGTTTCTGCACAAATTTGCGTACCGCGTCCATTCCCACACCGCGTCCGGAAATTTCTGAAACTTTGTCTGTGGTGGAAACACCCGATATAAAAATCAGTTCTGCCGCTTCCGTGTCAGAAATACTGGCGGGATCGGTGGCTATGCCCTGTTCAATAGCCTTGGCTCGCAGTCGATCCAGATGCAGGCCTTGCCCGTCATCTGAAATGAGCAACTCCACCGTGTTCTGGTCCGCATAAGCGATATGACACCGGATAGTGCCACGTTCCTGTTTGCCTTTGCTGGTGCGGATTTGCGGCTGTTCAATGCCATGATCCATGGCGTTGCGGAAGAGATGGACAAAAATATCCTTGATCCAGGGCGCCGCTTTTTTTGACCAGCGGATGCCCTGGTCCTCCAACTCAATCAGGGGAGGCCTTTTTCCCAGTTCATGAGCGAGTTTTGTCAGGCCTTTGAGTAGTTCACTCAGGATATCCTTGAGACTATGAGTGTGAATGGCCTTGAGCACATTTTGCAGGGCTTGTGCGACTGGAGAGGCTGTTTCTGTCAGCGTTTGCTGAATTTGGTGAATGATCGACAGCAGGGATTGATCCAATAAAATGCCATCTTTTTTTTCTCCGACGAAACCTTCCAGTTTCTCCTGATAGATCTGCCGGTATGCGTTGAGTTGTTGTTCAACACTGGTCAATTCTTCTAACAGCCGGGGGATGTTCCAGGCTTGATCAGGACGTTTGCGTAGCTGGTCATAGGACTGTTCAGCCTGATGGGTAACATCGGTGAGGTGAGTGAGTCCGTAAGTTCGGGCATTGCCTTTGAGCGTGTGCATGTTGCGGAACAGCGTGTCAAGGGTTTCACTGTTTTGATTGTGCTGACCGGCAAGACTGGTTTTATTTTCCCGGATAAACTGATCGCCAGACTCCAGAAACGCCTGAAACTGACTGGATGACAAGGCCAGAATCTCACCGATCATTTCCAGTTCAGTACGTTGTTCAAGGGCTTGTGCCTGAAGGTACTTCAATTCTGTCACATCACGCACACACAGCAGAATCTTCTCGATTTCTTCATTCTCATTACAGATGGGCGACCAGGTGAAATCCAGATGCCTGGTTTTGCCGTGGATTTCTTTTTGAGCCTGTTGAATGAACAAATGCCGGTTGCATATAAAATTGGCCACATCTTCCTGAATGCAGGAGCCAATAGCCGTATCCAGTTGATTGAGCTGGTCAGGTCCCAGGTTGGTATCCGTGAAAACCAGCTCCAGCACATCCCGGTTGGCGATATTTTCCGTATCAAAAATACGTTCCACAAACGCGGAATATTCCGGATGAATTTTATTCGCTTCCCCGATGGCCATGATACCTTCCTGCAGATTGGCCAGCATACTCTGGATATCAACGGTTTTCTGGCGCAACTGTGCGGTGCGCTCCGCCACCATGTCTTCCAGACTCTCATTGATTTTTTGCAACAGTCCCACCAGGCGCTTGTTTTCCACAAAGGTATCAGCGAATTGATTGCTGGCAACCCACATGATGCTGCAATTCAACAACAGAATTCCAGCGAATGAAAGCGATATGGAGCGAATGAGTCCCAAGCCCAGTAAAATATCGTTGATAACCACAATAATCGCGATCAGTGTTCCGCCCAGCAATACCATCACAGGCTTTTTGTCCATAACACATCGGATCACGGTGAACAACATGACCACACAGAGCACCGCCAGACTGAGCAGGTAGACGGTTCGCAATGTCTGAAACAGATCCAGTGACTGATGGAAGACCGCCATTCCCAGAAACGTCAGGCCCATGAGACCAAACCAGATGCCCCAGAACCAGTTCCATTTTGTGTAAAACCGATGAAAAAACTGCACAAACAGATAATTGGGATAGATGGTGATGATGCCAACGTAGGAAAACATCAACAGGGATTCAGGCGTGAAAAAATGTAGCAAAACATCCGCGGGGGCAATCGCAAACGGAATCACCATCACCCCAGTCATTCCGGCTACCAGATAAATGAGAGCCCGGGTTTTGGAATAAACCAGCAGAAAAAATAATCCGAAGAACAGCATGACAACGCCGGAATACTGGCGCAGATCTCCGCTCCAGAAATGACGCAGGGCAATGCTCCAATCCGCGTCATCGTATTCTCTCAGATCAAAGGGAACCTGATACACGCCTGTCATCATCATGGTGTCAACCCGAAAAGTCAGGACATGGGACGGTTGGGTGATTTTGAACAAAACCGGAATCGGCTGGATGGCATAAAATTGTTCAGCCATTTTTTTACCAGTTCGTTCAAAAATTATATTTCCGTCCAGAAACACCTGAACCCGACTCATGTAACATTCCAACTGAAACAGAACAATCGTGCCAATGAGCGATGGCTCAAATTCAAGATTGGCCCGGTACCAGCCCACCCTGAAATTCTGATGGTCGCCATAGATCTTTTTCCAGGGGCCCGGTGTTTTTGCGATTTTCCATGAAGAAACATCAATTTCAGGTTCTTTATTCTGAGGCAAATCGTCACGTGTGAACAGCCAGTTTCCTGTGAGAGGAAAAGGTTCTTTGAGATTGCTGATCTTAAATTGACAGGAGTCACATTCCAGCATCTTGTCAGGGTCAGAGGCCCAGGCTGTCAGGCCTGCCAACACCAGGCAACACAAACACAGCCATGTCTTGATATAGTTCATTCATGCCCCTTCATACAGGTGATGATTCCGTTCGTTGTTTGAGGTAATGGCCTGGATTTTTCCTGACAATTTCATGCGGATAAGTCAATCCCGGTTTATTGAGGCGGCAACCGGATCAAGTTTTGAAATTGCTTCATTTTGGCTTTTACCCGTTCGTTCACATATTCCTCATCCTGATATTCTGTCTGAGGGTGTGAACCTATCCGATATTCTCCTGTTAAATTGGCATATTGAGTCAACTCCTCCGGTTTGTCTGGAAGACGAATCCCGGTGAAATGTTTCAACACATAAGGGCCATAGTCATTACTTGCCTTGAGCACACTGATATGTGCTTTCAATTCCAGAACAGCGTCTTGTGTTTTCAACGCCAGGCTTTCAGAAAGGTGAGTCACGGGCCTTCCAGTGTTTTCAGCAATCAGATTGGCGGTCACCTGATATTCCCCGGGTTGCGCCACCTTCAATCGCAGAGGAATCACCAGATGGGAACCCTCAACGCGCTCAGGTCCAACACTTTTCAATTCAGCGACGGACAAATCATAGCGAAACAGCGTTACCGCAGAAAATTGTTTGTAACCTGCGAAAGAATACAACACTTTTAACTGTAGTTCATTGGACCAGGAGTCACTGTCGGCCAAGGATGGCTTGAACTCTCCCCTAAAGGAAATTTCTTTCCCGGGGGGCTGATTCAACGGCAAATTGATTTGGGCGATTTGTTTATTGTCACTCCAGAGTTCTGCCTGAAGGTCCAGCATTTGCGGCAGTGGCTCACTGGTCATGGAAAAGACCTTGAACGTGAACGAAATGGGCTCGGGTTTGAACAGATGAAATGCCGGGAGTATCAGGCTGTAAGCAAAATCCTTGGCTTGTGGAATCTGTCGCCGGACTTCAACAAATTCGTTAGGATTTAACAACGCGTGATCCGTTTCTTTCAAAGGTGTGGAGTAGTCTGGATATTTTATGTTTTCAGCAAATTGCTCAAATATTTCTTTGAGTCGTTTGTTGCCGGCGTTTCGTCCCTGTAACTCAATTTCAGGCTCAGGTGGAGGGGGGAGTTTATCGGCTAAAGTCTTCTTTTTTTCTGTTTCCGGCCAGTCAACAGGCTCATTCCTCCTTTCAGCAGATACGGTTTCCTGCTCAATTCGAGGTTCAGGTTTGCTGACGTTGGTCTGTTGAGGCTCTGGTACTGGTTCCTCTTCAACATTCAAAAAGAAATACCCTGCGATACCAACCAGCAGAAGTAACATCACAATGATTATTTTTTTCATGGGCAGGTCTTGTCCTAAAGGTTGTAATAACGATACCTCCAGTACCGTAATTTATTATTCAGTATCAGCAGTTAAAAAATCTACTGACCATTCACATCAGGTTTTAAGTTTATATAAGAATTCTGTGCCATTGGTCAAATCCCACTTTTAGCTGTGTGACGCTCAGACTGTTAGCAATCGACTGAATCCTGTCCACGCCATGGATATTAATATCAGTTTCAGAAACGCTAATGTCACTTCAGCTAACCCGCACCAACACCCGAAATCCACACTTCTGTATCAGGGGGAACCATGAAAAATATGATTAAATACCTTGGAATCTGCTTTATTTGCGCAGGCTTGATGGCCTGCGGTCAGTCGGGCAATCAAAATTCAGCTTCAGACAGTCAGGATCAAGCCATCAGTGCCAGTGATGTTAAAGTGATTGATGCTGAGTTGATGGACCAGCAGGATGTTGCCCGCATTGGACAACACAATACCAACGTGATTTTTATTCACGGTTGGGGAAACTTTTTTGACAATGGCACCTGGCTTTCGAATACCACGTCCGATCTGTACTGGGGATTCTGGGAATCCCAGTTAAACGATAAAGGCATTGCCACCAGGCATGTAAAATGGGACACAAAACGACGTGTTAGCCCTGACATCAAGGGGAGTCAATTCAAGGAAATCGTTCAGAAATATCTGGATATCCTCAACAGCGGACATTGTGCCAACGGCTGTGTGACCATCACTCACTCCACCGGGGGTCTGGTTCTGGATATGCTGCTCACCCGTGCCAATGAGTCGGGAATTTCGGGTGCTCAGGCCAAAATCATCAACAATACCATTTTAGGTGTTGAAATCGCGTCAGCGGCCGGCGGTGTGAAAGCGACAGACATTGCGGTTGATGTGCTTGAAAGCGCAAATTGCAGTTGGGGAATCGGCGAATTTGTGATTGAAACCACACTCAAGGTTCTTGGCGTCGATTATGACTGCGACCATCCTGAATCTCTGGGGGCAACCTATGATTTGAATGTCGCTGTAGCCCGGGCCAATAATCACTCTGACAGTGTCACCATTCCGATTCTGAACGTTGCCGGCTATGGTCATTTTACCAATGACATCATGAAACCGTTCCTGGAAGGTACCAATGACGGTGTTGTCGCAATGCACAGTTCCTGTGGAGGCAACCGGTTTGGCTCCTATGAAAGCTGTTCCAGAACATTGGGGAAAGATGGGGAATACAACGACACCTTCAATGCGCCCAACACCTACAAAAACCATTTTCCCTACATCATGACAGAAGAAGGTCATGGTTCAGAATTGTATCCTTGTCTGGTGGATTTCCATATTTCAGTGTTGTCTGATGACCCGTTAGACGGCTTGGTCTGTGTGATACCCTTCATAAAATACAGAACAGAAACGGTAGTGAGCAATTACGGGTATTCAAATCTTGATAACAGCAAGAAAACAACAGAGGGAATTTGGTGGTGGAAATCCTATTTCAAACGTCTGGATGACAACAGGGAAATCTATAATTCTCCTGCCGGTAAAATAAGTGGGCACCTGAGTACGCATGTCATCAATCATTTCTACTGGTAAACTCCTGAGAAACCTATTCCTTCCGCATTGAGTCCCCCGTTCTTCCTGTGTTCAGGAAAACGGGGGATTTTCTTTTTAAACCGCTCCATTTGTATGGACGTGTCTCCAACTGAATCAGAGGCCATCGTTGTTGTTTCGCCAGTTACAGACGGTCGCCTGTAAAGGACCATCGTCATCGTTTCACTGATTTTCAGGCTCGGAAAAACACCTTTCCCGGTATGGTTTTATACGGTTTCCCCCGATAATAGGCGAAACGATGACGATAGCCCAGAATCTGCTTGACAAAGATCGGTTCACACCGCAAGAACTTTTCAAGAAATCCAATCGGGAACACTCCCGTTTCATGACACGAGCCTGCGGAAACCATCCATGAAAAATTTTCTGATTCTGGGACTGATGGTATTATGGATCGGCTGCCCCTCCAACCTCTTCGGGGTGGAAACCGTGAAAATCGCAGCGATTTTCGGAAAAACCGGACCCGCAGCCAAAAGCAATTTATTTCATCTGCAAGGGGTTCGGTTTGCCGTACAGACCTTGAATCAACGCAGAGGATTGCTGGGCAAGCCGGTGGAATTGGTGGAATTTGACAACCAGAGTAGCGCGCTGGGATCCCGATTTGTCACCAAAAAAGCCATTCAATCCGGAGTGATCGCGGTCATCGGCGCTTCCTGGAGTGAGCATTCCCTTGCCATGGCGCCCGTGTTGCAAGAAGCCCGAATTCCCATGATCTCCCCCATTTCCACTGATCCGGAACTGACGCGTATCGGGAATTATATCTTTCGGGTATGCTTCACCGATGAGCTGCAAGGAAAGATTCTATCCCGTTTTGCCAGACAGGATCTGCACGCCAAAACGGCGGTGATTCTGACCAAAGTCACTCGACAGCAAAGCCGCAACATATCACAGTTGTTTCAGGAACAATTTGAAAAGACCGGCGGTACAATCCTGTGGGAAGGCGATTTTGAAGACTCCATGACGGATTTTGCTCCATTGCTGAACAAAGTCCGAAGCCTGAATCCAGACCTGGTATTTTTTCCTTCCGGCAAGGCAGGATTCGCCATCACCCAGGCCCGAAAAATGGGAATCATCACTTTATTTTTGGGGAGCGATGGTTGGAGCGACCGTGCTTATGATTATGGCGGATCGGTGATCAAGGGAAACTATTTTACCACGCATTGGCATCGGGATGCGCCAACGCCCGTGAGTCAGGCCTTTGTCAAGGCGTATGAGGCTCAACACCACAAAATCGAAGTGAGCGGAATTCCTCTGGCTTATGATGCCGTCATGGTTTTGGCGGATGCCGTCCATCGCGCTGGAACGTTGATTCCAGCACAGATCCGTGATGCGCTGGCACAAACTCGTGACTATCAGGGAGTAACCGGACTGATCACACTGGACGAGGCAGGGGATCCGATCAAACCGGTGGTGATTCTTCAATATGGCCCCCAAACCTCCCAATTTATTAAAATGATCGATCCCGCTTTATGAACATGACCTGGAAACTCCGACATAAGATCCTGGGCGCCCTGCTCATCAACTTTGCCATCATTTCCCTGATTTTTACCACGGTCCAGATTCCCTTTCAGGAACGTCGAACCCAAACCGTGGTGAACAAGGTCAAGTTCCTGCTGCACCGCACCATCAAACGCGATGAGGCGGCATATGCCAATCTGATTTTTGAACGCAATCTCCGTAGCCTGAATTTAAAAATCGACAGCCTCCTGAAAATTGACGGATTGCTCACTGTTGGATTTTTTGATGAGACCGGCAAATTGCTGGCATCCGGCGGGAATCCCGTATTGAAACAGAATTTGCCACAACATCTGGTGGAAACCTTGCGCAACAGGGCTCGCATCTGGATTGCGGAGTGGCAGGGCCAAAAAACCATTCATTATGTCCAGGAAATCCGGGGATTCGGAGAACGTATCGGTTTCATCCGGTTTTATTACACGTTGCTGGATATTGAGCAGGAACAGCGATTGTCCTTTGTGATCTTCGGCAGTTTGCTGGGAAGCATCTTTCTGATCATGGTATTGTTGCTCAGTTGGTTTTTGTCCCGTAGCATCATTTTGCCGATCGTTCATTTGCGCCGAGGCATGCGCCAGGTTCAGTCCGGAGAGCTCGGACATCAGGTTCGGATTCCGGGAAACGATGAAATCAGCGATCTGGCCCAAGCCTTCAATCACATGTCCGAATCCCTGGCTTCGTCCTATCATCAGATCGAGCAGCAAAACACCGAACTGAAAGTCGCACGGGAACAATTGGAGGAATATGCACTGGAGCTGGAACAAAAAAATGCTATCATCGCCAGTACCGCCCATGCTTACAGTCGGTTCTTTCCGCATGAATTTCTGGAACATCTCAGCAAGCCCAGCATCGTGGAAGTGGAACTGGGCAACAGCGTGCAGCGGGAAATGTGTATTCTGTTTTCCGATCTGCGGTCGTTCACGTCTCTATCCGAAACCATGACACCCGAAGAAAATTTTCGGTTTTTGAATGCGTATCTCAGCCATATGGGACCGGTGATTCGAGGCAATCATGGATTCATTGACAAATATATCGGGGATGCGATCATGGCCTTGTTTGATCATGACGCGGATGATGCCGTCAAGGCCGGAATCGAAATGCTTCAGCAACTCAACCGTTATAACGAAACACGCACCAGCCCTTCCCGTTTGCCGATCCGCATGGGCATCGGCATCCACAGGGGATTCTTGATGCTGGGCACCATCGGAGAGCATAAACGGATGGAAACGACCGTCATCAGCGATACGGTCAACCTGGCGTCCCGCCTGGAAGGCATGACCAAAATGTATGGGGTATCCCTGCTCATCAGTGACGCGGTGCTGCATGGCCTGCGGAAGCCTGGAGACGTGGAGGTCCGTGTCATTGACCGTGTTCAAGCCAAGGGCAAAAAAGAACCGGTGACTATTTTTGAAATTTTCAACGGCGATCCGCCTGAAATGTTTGACATGAAAAGCATCACACGAAAACCTTTTGAAGAAGGCATTTCCCTATATCATCTCAAGGAATTCGAGGAATCCTTCCGATGCTTCCAGAAATGTCGTTCCCTGTTTCCCGACGACAAGGCCACTCAGATTTACATCAAGCGCTGTGAACACTTCCTGAAAGTCGGTTGGGATGAAGAGTGGGATGGAGTCACCCAACTGGAGATCAAATAAGTAGAGATCAGCATGCCAAGAATCATCTCTGTTCCTTAATGGCACTTCCTTTCGCTTCCGGAGTTGTTTCGCCAGAACTAAAGTCGGTGCTATTTTGAATTCAAGCAACTGGTGGTAATACTTCCAGAAATCCTCAAGCACAGATTTCAGAAACTCTTGATGTAGCGGGACAACAGGGGATAGTTTTTTATAAGGGCGTCCTTCATGAATCCAGCACAGAGCTAAATCCAGGGCCAGTAGTTTGAATTGAGGCGCGTCATCACAAACCAGTAATCAATACATCGGAATGTGATATTTCCGCCGAGCCATCAGGGCTCCAGCTTGTGCTTGAAGGTTGCTGATAATTTGGGCACCTTTCAAAAGTAGTTGACACTTTGCTGTCGTTCCCGCGCAGGCGGGAATCCAGTCCATCTCCAGGGCAACGGACTGGATACCTGCCTTCGCAGGTATGACATTGAAGGGCAAACTGTAAACTAAAATTCAGTCTTTTTGAAAGGTGCCATAATTTGCATAGGTTTTCATATAGAAACCAATCCTGCCTGTGTTTCAAGCAACCCAAACCTGATCTGGAGTCCGTTATAATCAGAACATGTTGGGTACATCAAAGAGGGCAAACTCGATTGATTCCGTTCATTACTCAGGCATTAACAGCTCATTTTGGATCAAAATACTATCCTTCATTGATTCCTCAAAACGATGATATTGCCATAAAAATGGCCTCATAGTTTTCACCCCCTTGAACGGTTACAAAATACTGGCCAAACGATGACTGTGACCAATCACAGGATACTTAAAGGGAGAAATTCTAAAATCCCAGTTCCGCAAGGAGTGAGTCCACATCATTTTGTGAACTTTTCTGGGTTTCGCTTTCATCGGGTCCATGAAGTTTGATTTTTTCATTTTCAGAACCAATATCAATTCTGGTAAGTATGCCATCTTTATCATTACTGTCCTGTTCGCCCATTCTCGAAGTGTAGGTCTGGATCAGTTTGAGTAAACGCAACTCCAGTTTTTCCATGAAATCAATGATTTTTTTCAGAGTTTGGCCAGTCAGATCCTGGAATCCCTGGTTGGACATGATGGCAATGTATGAATTTTCATCTTCATGCAATACCCCCAGGAGTGCTTCAATTTTACAGTGGAGTTTTTCTTTGATCATCAGTTTGAGTTCACCCATTTCCTTGCTGGTCTGTGGATGTTTGGTGTGAACCGCATCAAGTTTTTTATACAGCAATTCGCAGGACTCTGACATTTCCCTGGCAAGCTCAATATTTTCCTCGCATTGCTGCAATAGCTTTTCCAGAAAATCCAGATTGTCATTGGTGGCATCTTCAAGACGTTTGATGACAGAATACAGTTTTTGCACAGCATCCGGCATTTCATCGGTTGCATGCTGGATTTCAGACGGATCAATATTGTGAGACAGTTCCTGAAGTGAATTATAGATCTCACGGGTTACCTTACCGATCTCTTCAAGAAGCAGATAACTTTCCTGGGATGATGTCAGAACATTGAGTTGATTGAGTTCGATACGAATGTCATCCTGGTCCTGACGAATGATGGCTTTGAACAAGGAACCAATGACCTGGAGGATATGAACCAGTTTTTGCTGGTCTTCGCTTGCAGGAAGATGCCGGGTCAGATAAGAAACCTGTTCCACCAGTCTCAGCAGGGATGATTCAATATTTTTAATCTGGCTGGAAAGGTCGGTAATGAACTGATACGCCTCTGCTGATTCTGTTTTGCGTTCAGGAATTTCAAAGGTCAGTTCGTCTTTTTTCAGTCTTCCCAATGTCAGTTGAATCAACGCACTGATCATATCCACAATTTCCATGCGGACTTTGGTTTTGATCAGAGCATGATGCTGGTCTTTCAAAAAATCGACAATCTGTTTGTCATCGGTGAATGAACTGAGGGGCAGGTCTTCCAGAAATTTCCAGTAGTCCAACAGCCACTGTTTGAACAGGTTGTAATCAGACAATAACTGTTGTTTGGAAATGGTAATTTTATATTTTCGGATCATGAACTGCTCCGGAAGAACAAAATGTTGAACGATTATTCAGAATCACCGGGATGTGATTATCTGTTCCCTATAAGACGGCCCTGAATTTTTCAAGTGAATCTTGACTGAAGCGATGACAGCGCCAATGAACAGCATTCATGGTTTCTCTCCAGTCAAAAGATTGGCCTTCTATTCGTCCAGTTCGTCACTGTCTGGACCGGATTCGTCGATAAATTCCTCATCCATCTCATCCGTTTCCTGTTCCAGATCATCTTCAGAGTCAACCTCAATCTCCTGATCAAGGAGCACTTCCGCCGTTTCAACATCCGCGTCAACTTCTTCCGGATCCATCACTGGCGCGATAGCAATCACAAATTCATCTTTTGCCATTCTGATGAGTCTGGATCCCCGAGTGACTCTGCCAACGGTAGACGGAATATTGGCAACTGGAATCAGAATGAGTTTTCCCCCCTGAGTGATGATGAATAATTGATAATGATCCATCACTTCCATTGTTCCAACCACCTGTCCGGTACTTTCATCCGATTTAATATTTTTTACGCCGCGATTTCCTCTGTGTTTGGAAAGGGTGTAAGAGTCAATGGGGGTTTTTTTGCCAAAACCATTTGCTGTCACAGTGAGCAACTGGCCTTCTCCGGTCAAGGCGATGGCTGAAACCACCTGGTCATCACCCCGCATTCTGATACCAATCACACCACGGGCTGCTCTTCCCATCGGTCTGATTTCATCTTCATGAACCCTGAGTCCCATGCCATTCCGTGTGGCAAAAAATAGCTCTGAATTGCCATCGGTCAGTTGTGCCGAGATCAAGGCATCCCCCTCATCCAGGGTAATTCCCCTGATGCCACTCACACGGATCCGGTCACAATCCAGTAAATGAATTTTTTTGCAAATTCCTTTTGCTGTACACATCAGAATGTATTTGCCTTCAGAATTTTGAGGAATCCGAAGATAGGTGCATATTTTTTCATCTGGACGTAACGGTAAAATATTGATGATCGCTTTTCCCCGTGTATTGGGTCCACCGGATGGCAGTTGAAACACCTTTTTGGAGAAAACCTGACCCATATTGGTGAAGATCAGCAGGTAATCGTGGGTGGATGCCACAATCATTTTTTCTACAAAATCCTCATCCTTGGTATTCATGCCCTGCCGCCCCTTGCCGCCTCTTCGCTGCAACCGGTATTCACTGACAGGACTGCACTTGATATACCCGCTGTGAGAAATTGTGACCACCATGTCTTCTTCATTGATCAGTTCCTCAATCGCGATTGAACTGTCTCCTTCAATGATTTCAGTTCGTCGGGGATCGTTGTATTTTTCAAGAATTTCCTGACATTCCTTGCGGATGATGTCCAAAACAAGATGGTCATCAGACAAAATGTTTTTGTAATTGGCGATAGCGGCCATGGTTTCATCATAATCCCCCCTAATCTTGTCTCGTTCAAGACCTGTCAGTCGTTGCAGACGCATTTCCAGAATCGCATGGCTCTGTTCCTTGCTCAGTTGATATTTTTCCATCAACAGAGTTTGCGCGATGGGGCCGCTTTGGGCACCACGAATAATTTCAATCACATCATCAAGATGATCCAGAGCGATTGTGAGTCCCTGAAGAATGTGGGCCTTGGCTTCCGCCTGTCTCAATTCAAAACGCGTTCGACGGGTGACAACCACCATCCGGTGTTCGACAAAATACTGAAGCACTTTTTTGAGGGGCAGGATTTTTGGCTGACGTTCCACAATCGCCAGCATGATGACACCAAAGGAAGATTGAAGTGCAGTGTGTTTGTAAAGATTACTCAGCACAACATTGGCATTTTCATTCCGTTTGATCTGAATATAGATCCGCATTCCCTTGCGGTCTGATTCATCCCGCATGTCTGAAATGCCTTCAATTTTCTTGTCACGTACCAGTTCAGCGATTTTTTCAACCAGATTTGCCTTGTTCACCATGAAGGGCAGTTCGGTGATAATAATGGCTTCCCGATCATTTTTTTCGGTTTCAATGTGCGATTTTGCCCGAACTTTGAGGATACCCCGTCCGGTGGTATAGGCATCAAAGATTCCTTTTCGTCCAATGATGGTGCCTCCGGTTGGAAAATCCGGTCCCGGTATAAACTGCATCAGATCAGCGACTGTCGCATCCCGATGATCAATGTAATACAACAGGGCATTCATGATTTCGCCCAGATTGTGAGGCGGAATGTTACTGGCCATTCCCACGGCAATCCCTGTGGAACCGTTGATCAGCAGATTGGGAATGCGGGTGGGCAACACCGAAGGTTCAGACAGGGAGTCATCATAGTTCGGTGTGAAATCAACCGTATCTTTCTCAAGATCAACGAGCAGTTCATGTGCCAGTTTTTTCATACGGATTTCGGTATAACGCATGGCGGCCGGTGAATCGCCATCAATCGAACCAAAGTTTCCCTGGCCATCGACAAGTTGATATCTCAAGGAAAAATCCTGAGACATGCGAACGATGGTGTCATACACGGCCGCATCACCATGAGGATGGTATTTACCAATCACATCCCCCACCACTCTGGCTGATTTCCGATAGGGTTTGTTGTAGTCATTTCCCTGATCATGCATGGCAAAGAGGACTCTGCGGTGGACAGGTTTCAAACCATCACGAACGTCCGGCAAGGCACGTCCCACAATCACACTCATCGCATATTCCAGATAGGAAGTGCGCATTTCATCCACGATATTTTGATTATAAATCTGCTCTGCCATTGATGTTCCTGATTGGGAAAAAGTTATTGTTATGAATCAGTCCATTGAAAAAATGGGGATTTGGAGGTGAGCCAATCCACTGTCCGGAATGGTTCCGGTGCGGCTTAATCCATGCCGCACTTTTCCATGAGTTAAAGTTTGATCACTTCATAGTCATGGTTTCGTTTATGGAGAATTGTAATTTTATTGATGACATCGCCCTTTTGGATAGCATTCACTACATCCAATCCCTCCTTAACTTTGCCAAACACCGTATGTTTTCCATCAAGATGAGGTGTTGAAACATGCGTGATGAAGAATTGACTGCCATTGGTTCCGGGACCTGCGTTTGCCATGGAAAGGATTCCGGGACTGTCATGTTTTTTAGAGGAAATTTCATCGGCAAAGCGATACCCCGGACCACCAGTGCCCGTTCCAGTAGGGCATCCTCCCTGGATCATGAAGCCGGGAATGACTCGATGGAAATTCAGTCCGTCATAATAGCCCTGTTCGATCAGCGAAATAAAATTCGCGACCGTATTGGGGGCGTCATCTTCATACAATTCGAGATGAATCACACCCCGGGTTGTATCTAATTCAACCTCGGGTAAGGCCAGATCTTCTTCAGGTTCATAATCAAGATCCTCATCGTCAGCACTATCTTGAGGCAACATGGAGGGAAGATCGCCCAGCCCCAGTGATGCCAGATCAAAATTGGAAAAAGGTGAAGATGTTTCCGCGTCAACCCAGCGCCCGTTTTCAAACATGAACAATTTTCCCACGCCACGGAAGGGATTATAAATTTTGACAAAAGATTCATCATCTTCGCCTTCCAGAGTAATTTCCTTATCGGTTTCTTCAATAATTTTTCCGGCGTATTTGACCTGAAGTTCCTTTGAAAAAATGATGCGTTTGTCTTCCACTTTCATAGATGATCTCTTTGTTTAATTAAGGTTAAAGAAAAACAGTCCATTTTCCTGAAGAGAATGGACTGTCAGAGGGCAATGAGGAAGTCATAACAGACTGGCTAATTGGAATCTGATAGATTGGATTTTTGGTGGGATGTCATTCGTTTGGCTATTTCCATATAAGGTTTCATGGCTTCATGAAGTTTGGTTTCAGACGTTAAGCGCAACTCAAGGATGCGTTGACGTGCTTCTTCCCAATAGATTCTGTAGGCATCACGCCGGAGAGACTGCGGCCATTGTTGGCAATAGGTCCCACCTTTTTCAATGAAAAGTTCATCACCTGTATGAAAAAAAGCTCGCACAGCATGCAACGCCACCGAACGTTGGTGATGACCAGCGCAATGATCCAGAAATTTTTCAAAATGTTCAATGAATTTTTTATGTTTTTCAGGCAAACCATTCCGGCTTAAATCATACAGGCCCGAGCTAAGGTCTATCAAGGACCGGAGACATTCAGGCGGAGGCATCGTTTCCATCTGGTCAAGTACCTCAAGAATGTCCTTCATGGTGTCTTCAGGGCCTGGCTTGAAAGATAAAATCGTCATGACACAATTATACAGCACATTGTATTTAGCGTCCTCGTCCACCTCAATTTTCCGGGTATCCCGGACCATGAAATTTCGAAATTTATCATCAATCCGTGATTTGGGTTCAAAATTACAGATGATCTTGAGGAGAATACGTGTGATCGCTCTGCTTTCCGACCAGAACAGGTGGGTATCAATATACCGGATTTTTTTTGCGAAATCACGCTCTGCGATGAAGCGAATTTCTTCATCCTGTTCTCGTTGGATGAACAGCATTTGCGCGTCGATTGCTGTTTCTATGACGGATAACGGTGTTGCCGGATAATTTTCAACGGCACGGATAAAAGTAGCGATCAACTGTTTTTCAGTTGTCAAACTCCCCATATGCCGTCCGGAATGCTGAGTGACACCGATCGCGCTGGATAAACCGTGTTCCTGAATAAATTTTTCAACGGCTGTCGATGTTTCTTCCGCATTGCCCGGTTCATGGGGAATCCTGTCGATTCTTAATTTGTAACGATGAGGCCAGCGGTTCCAGTGTTGAAAAAACGATCTGGGGGGCGACAGAACATCATCAGTGGTCTGAATAACCATCACAGGAATCGCTGGAGAAACTCTGTATAAATTGGCTGTATAATTGATACCGATACGATCCTTGATGATTGTTTGCTGGTCATCCATGTCACTGACTTCAATCAATGGCGCAGCAAATTCGTCGTAATTATAGGATGTCACCCCATCCACATTGCTTTTCACCAGTTTGGCAAAATGGTGTGTGACCATTCGGGGTGGATTGGTCACACCTTTAGCCACAAGGGCCTTCAGATGTTTATGATTCAGGGTGATGGGATTGATCTGGGCATCAATCAATCGCTGAAGGATTTTGCTGAATTCCAGGGGGGGGAGTTTCTGGAGTTTTTTCAGGAAGTCCTGTCCATTGAAACTGAGCAACTTGTCAAACATTGGAATTTTGAAAACGACATGCAGAAATTCGGTGACAGGCATTGCCCCATCGTAACCAATTAAATCAAACAAATATTCACCAAATTTCGCGACACTGTCAGGAATAAAAAAATCCTTGCTGAAGTGAACCGGTGAACTGAGGATCAGTAAGGCCTTGACGGAAGTGATGAGCCGCGGTCGTCTGACCGCATCAAGAATGGTTTTAAAAATAGAAATCATGCCACCCATGCTGTGTCCTCCCAGGATAATCTGGGGTTTGCCCGTGCGTTCACGGACAAAATCAATCATGGTAGTGCACAAGTATTCTGTATACACATCAATGTTTGCATGGTTGTCTTTGCGTTCATGATCCAGAATAAAAACCCGACTGCCTTCACGGACCAGGTAGTAGTCCAGACTGTGATTGCCTTCAAAATGAAAGGAATAATAATTGGAGCAGAAACCCGGAATCAAACATATCGGTGTGGGCTTCGTCTGTTTTCTGGGAACAATTTCCCATATTTTGACATAATTCCCATGGAATCTGAAAATTTTATGGATGTAGATATTTTTGATATAAAAGGGAATTGGATGGCCATCCGGATGCGTTTTGTGAATTTCTGTGGTTTCAATGACATTGAATTTGTACGATGTTGGAACATGACGGTCATTGTATAAAATTCTTGAACGGGGTAAATCCTCCGTTAAAAACTCCACCGTTTTATGATCAATCTGTTTTTTGAGCTGTGCTTCAACTTCGTTGTAATTGGTAGACAACCCCAAAATATGTAAAACATCCAGAAAATCAGTCATGTTTTTTAAATAGAACATGTCTTTTTCCTGCACCAGGAACGCTCTTTTCCGGAGATTATTGGCGCGTTCGTGGAGGGACATGAAATACTGGTTGTGCAGGTGTTTATAAATCCTGTCAAAAATATACTGAGGGTGTTTGAGTTCCACTTCAGAAATCACTTCAGCCAGATTTTTACCGCCTTTCGCAGGACATCGCCTGAGTAATTGATAAATTCTGTTGCACAGTGCCCTGATCATCATTTCTCTGGATTTCAGTGAACCTGATAGTTCAGTAGTAGATACAGAGATCAGGCTTTCTTTATCAATTGTTGTGATCGCATTCATAATTATCCTTGATACAGAATGAACGTTTCCGGATGGAGACTGAAATCAGGTTGTTATGCGGATGGAACAGAAGTCTTTATGTGATCAACAGCATGTAATGGCGCATGGTCCCCTTTAAGCAGGTGATCTATGGCCGAATAAACCAACCGTTGCCGGTTCAACAGATTTTTTCCGTTAAACGCAGGCGATTCAATATCAATGCTGACATGGTTTCCATTGGAGGTGACATGAACTGTTGACTCAGGAATGGATTGTTCCAGCGTTTCCTTCACAATGATATCCAATGATTTACTACTCCAATGTAGATGTTCCATAGCGATTCCTTCAATGAGAAACAAGTGTAAATTTACAACCACTGTGGTTTGAAACCATCATCAGTCTGTTCAGGTTGATCAAGCATGAAAGAGGTTTTGCAACCACAGGAACCTTTGGCTTTGGGATTATTGAATTTCAGACCACGGTCCGTCAGACCATAACCCCAATCAATTTCAGTGCCATCCACATAAAGGTGGCTTTTTTTGTCTACAAGGATTCCAATTCCCTGTGATTCAAACTCGAGATCAAATTTACTTTTCTTGGAATCAAAATCCAGTGTGTAGGTGAACCCCGCACAGCCTCCGCCTTTCACACCAACCCGAAGTTTGACCTCATGCTCCACATTTTGCTCCTGCATGATTTTCTGGAGTTCTTTTGCTGCGTTTTCTGTGAGTTTAACCATAAATTCCTTTAATGAGGCGTTTCACTGACAAGATTACGGTTCCAACCCGGTATTTCAATTACAATATCCTGAGAACCATCAGGAATGCACTGACAGGCCAGACGCGAGTCTCTGCGAAGTCCCGGAGCCATATCGAGCATATCTTCTTCATCCTCCGTCGGAGTATTGCAACTGTCCAGGCCTTGTTTCACAAAAACATGACAGGTTGAGCATGCGCAAACTCCACCGCATGAATGATCTATCATGATACCGTTGGCTTCGGCAATTGACAGAATGGATCCTTTTTCACCAACAGGATTATGCTCCAAACCTTCCGGCGTGACTTTGATCGTGACATTGGCTGGAAGAAATGTGACCTGATAGGGGGTCGTGCTCAAGGTGGTAGATGATTTTTGCAGATAGGGATTGAAGCCTGCCATGAACTCCTTTTAGATCGATGAACTCAATGTTCCGGGTTGTTACTATGACTATTTAAGGATTATACTCAAGGCAACTTAAAATTCCAGAGCAATTTGAAGAATAAACGACAGTGAACAGGAAGAAGGAGTGACATTCGTAAATGTAACTGCCTCGATCACACGAGTTATGGTCATTCCAGCTTGATTTTAAACAACCAGTTTCTATATGGACATAGGAAAGCCTCTCCGAAGAGGAAAATGGTTTTTCCCTGGTTAGATGGGCCTCCAAAGCCAATTAATGTGGGTCCCTGATAAACAAGTCGAATTCCGGCGTATTTGCGACCATGAATTCTTCTTTCATGTCCCTTAGGAACGTTGGCTACCAATTTAAGCCGATACAGTTAAGTACCCGATCAAAAGTTTTTTAACATTACTCTGGTTCCTGACATCTCGTCGGGAACCGTTCCATAATGCACCTCTGGTGCCCTTCCACGGTTCGTTGGCAAGCCACCGAAGGTGGGATAAGGAGGGTTCCCCACCAGAGGTAGGGAACCAGAAAAAATGTTTAAAGATTTATGGTCGGGTATTTATCTGATGTGACTGAACACTCACAAGGAATGCTCTTACAGAAGAAACACATGTATAAGCACATCTTGCGGGCGTTCTAAAAATCGAAGAGCTAAGTGATTGAATACAAAAGTGTATCAGCTTACTTTGATAGAAGGCATACCATTTGCTTTATGGAACCTTTGTATCTATACGCCAACGTCATCTCGAGAATGTTTATGAAAAAATGGAAAGTGAGTTACAAAGTCACCATTCTGCAAATCATGTTTGTTCTGTTGTTTATCACTCAGGCCAGCATGATGGCTTTGTTTTATTTTGGTTCCACCAATATCATTTTTGATCTTTCTGAAAAAATCACTAAAGAATTGACAGCCAAAATCATTGAACGTTCCACTAATTTCATCAATTCTCCTGCTTTACAGACCAAACCGGTCAGCCAGTTGGTCAAAAGTCACAAAATCATGGAAAACCATGAAGAAATGTGGAAGATCATGTGGGAACAACTCATGGTCTTTCCTCAGATTCAATCTATTTTTCTGGCAGACGCTCAGGGCAGTTATGTTCAGGTCCGCAGAGAACCTGATTATGCCACTCGTTACATCGACCGTTCTGGAGAAACTCCCTCGGAAATGTGGTTTTTCAGAGATGAAAATTATAATTTACTGAAAACAGAATCCAATGTACCAGATTTTGATCCAAGAACGCGTCCATGGTATAAAAACACTCACAATGATCTCAAAATTTACTGGACAGATGTTTATGTGTTTACAACCGCTAAAACACCGGGATTTTCCGCAACCTATCCGGTGCTGGATGAAAATGGAAATGTGGCGGTCGTGGTGTGCATCAACATTCCGTTACAAAGTCTTTCAGATTTTCTCTCTGAGCAGAAAGTTGGCAAAAACGGGCTGGTGTTTATTGTCAATGAAAAAGACCAGATTATGGCCTATCCAGACTCCAGCAATACGGTTACAACCGATGAAAAAACAGGGAAAATGCGCCTTTCTACGGTCAGTGATCTACACAAGAACTGGATTTCAGATGCCTATCATACTTTTAAAGAACACGGGGTGACCAAATTCAAATCGACCACCCAGGGAAAAAATTATATTACGAATGTTGTACCCTTCCCTAAGTCCTTCACTTCAAAATGGCAGATCTTTGTGATTTTGCCGGAAGATGATCTGTTGGGGTCTGTCAATGAACTCTTGATTCAAGCGCTGTTTATTGCCCTGGTGATTTTTGCTTTTTCGTTTATGGCAGTTTATTTCATGGCCAATGTCATTACCCGGCCGATCCGGAAACTGTCAACCGCGACAACTCAAATCAAGCACCTAGAACTGGACAATATTGATCTTGAAGAATCAGCGATCAGGGAAATTGATGAAATGAACAATGCCTTGTCGTCTACAGCTCAGGGATTGCAATCTTTTGCCAAATATGTCCCCAGAGCTCTCGTAAGGGAGTTGATCCAACTGGGGAAAGAAGCGCAATTGGGTGGCGATCAGGAAACACTGACTATTTTCTTTTCTGATATTGCGGGCTTTACCAATATTTCGGAAGGCATGGATCCTCAGGCTCTGGTGTTTCATTTATCTGAATACCTTGAGCAGTTGTCCAACATCATCATGGAAGAACAGGGAACCATCGACAAATATATCGGCGATGCCATCATGGCCTTCTGGGGGGCTCCCATGAAACAGGAAAATGCTCCCTATCTGGCTTGTCGAGCGGCCTTGCGTTGTCAGAAACGACTCACAGAGTTAAAAGAAAAATGGCGCAAAGAAAACAAACCTTTCCTGGAAACCCGAATCGGTCTGCATACTGGACTGGCAATTGTGGGTAATTTCGGGTCACAAGACAGGATGAACTATACCATCATCGGGGACAGTGTGAATCTGGCCTCCCGCCTGGAAGGGATCAACAAACATTATGGAACTCATATCGTGATCAGCGAAGACACCTGGCGTCAGGTTTCAGCTCAATTTCATTGTCGTTTGCTGGATATCGTTGCTGTTAAGGGAAAAACTGCCGGCGTAAAAATCTATGAATTGATTGCGGAAAAAAGCAGTGAACTTCCTGCTCAAATTCTCGAATCCAACCAGCTTTTTGAACAGGCTCTGCAATCCTATCTCAATAAAGATTGGGACTCAGCGATCAATCTGTTTACCAAAGCGCAAGAAAAAAATCCTGAAGACCATGCCGTTCAATTATTTCTCAACCGAAGTCAGGATTTCAGGGAACACCCTGAAAAACTACCGGAAAACTGGGACGGAACCATGATATATACCCAAAAATAGTATTGATCTCAGCCACACATCAAGACCACATTCTTTTTACGGAACAGTAAAAACGCCCCTGTTTTCTGCTCCGTTTTTTAATATCCCCTGCATGAAATGATAATTTTTTGTAAAAGGGGATTTCCTTTTTAAACCAAATTTGTCAGGAGTAATCATGTTTCGTGTCAAATATCGTGTCGGTCAATCATCAATTCCATGTGCAGGAAACGGTTTGTTTGTTGAGGAACAGGTCACACCCGGGAAAATCATAGTGGCTCCTGACGGCATTGATCGGATTATAGATGATACTGAACTGAAAAAACTGCCAACCGACAGCATCGAATATCAAAGCTCGGTGTGCTGGTTTGAAAATATTTATTCATTAACACCAGACTGGCCTGATGAATGTTATATCAACCATTCATTTGACCCCAACGGAATGTGGCATCTTGGATTTGTCTTTTGTATGAAACCCATTCAACCGGGAGATGAACTGACCATTGATTACCGCTATCTCATTAAACCGGGCGATGACATCGGTTTTGATGATGCGGTCACAGGAAGAAAAATCATTGGCTACCACTGGGAGGAAAACATCTGGAATTCCACCCAAAAACTTCTGCAGGTGTTGCAACCGCCACAATCCTGATGTCGGTAAACTGCATATCAGATCACCTTTATTTTTCGGGATAAACCGGGAGCAACCGGGGATTGCTCCTCTTTTCAGTTTTTGTAAACACCGTTTTTTCAAGGGGATGTATGCAGACCAAACAGGATCTGATCCGGCGCAATCATAATTTCATTCTGGCTTTTGCGCTGATTGCACTGATGTATTTCCAATCTACCCGTCAATTCATCGCTACAATCTATTATGAAAACCTGACCGGCATGGGGATGAGTCCCTCGGTGGGATATCTGGCTGTTTTTCTGGCGCCATTGCTGATGGTGTTCCTCAAGGAACTGAATGTCAACATGGTGATGCTGGTTTCCGGAGTGGCCATTATCCTGCACCGTCTTTATGGAAGCCTGCATTCTGAAGCCAATTTATACATGCTCTTTCATGCGGTTGTGATCATCGCTTTTGGAACCTATTTCCCCTCATTTCTAACGATTTACTACGCCTTTCATGCCAAACATAAAATGCATACAATGCCATGGGCCATCATTATCGGACTCGTGCTGGCCATCTTGACGGACATCACACTGTGTGTGCTTGGTGATACCCTGGACATTACCATTGTCGGAATCACCGGGATCTCACCTGAGTCTTCGCTGAGTCCTTTATGGTTCACCTTGTTGATTTGCGCGATGGCCCTGTATTGTGTGTGTGTCAACTATCTCCACATCCTTGAATCCTTGCCTTCCATCCGTGTCACTCAGCGTTCAGGACAGCCCGTATCGAGTTTCTGGCCTGGAATCTGTCTGGGATTGCTACTCAGTGTGTTTTTCATTCTGCTGGGAACTCCGGGTACCGCGATCCGCTGGACAGAGGGAAGTTATAACGTGGTCATTCTTTCCTGTGTGGTGTGTCTCACCGTGATGATCATGCTACTGCAATGGTCCCTTGTCAGAAAATTGCTGTTTCATCCGGTTTCTCAAGTTATTCTGAATGCGTTACAATTATTGGCCATTATTGATATTTTATGGATGGATTACGGATTATACCAGTTTCTTGCCGGCATTGCCCTGAGTTCCCTGATTATGGATATGTTTATTCTGTTTCAGATTGTTGGAACCAGAAATTATTCCATCATCCATTTTATCCGATTGACGGTGGTGGGCATCATCACCTTTCTGGTGATCCTGTTTTTATCCATAGCAACGTTGGTCTGGGCGCATGTTGGCCCACCGGGACTATTTCTCAAAGGGCAGTTGATTCCGCTCCTGACAGGTGCCAGTCTGGTCTATATCACCACGTCTGTTTTTTATAACAGCCGGATTTATAATGATCTGCAATCTCGTGACTGAAGGAATGTATGGAAAAAATTTCGACATGGATCATCACTCTGAGTGCTTTTTTTCTGTCACTGCTCAGTATCATTTATCTGTTGAATCAGAAATCTCCTGAACCGGTCACCCCGGCAGAAACGCTGAAAGTGATGACCTACAATATCCATCAGGGATTCAATAATGCGGGAAAAGTCGATCCAACGCTGTTTCTCAGAGCTATTCAAGCCGAGAATCCAGATTTGCTGGGATTGCAGGAATCCGATACAAACCGTGTGATTTCGTCCAACTATGATCTGGTCCGCTGGTTGGCTAACAAACTGGGCATGTACAGTTATTTCGGCCCGAAAACCAAAGATAATATTTATGGTGTCGCTCTGCTGTCCAAATATCCACTTGAAAAAACCAACACGATTTTTCTGGAAAGTGTGGCTGACCAACGTGTGGTCATTGAAGCCCATGTCCAATATCAGGGAAAATCTGTTCATGTGATGGTTGCCCATCTGGGACTTTCCGTGGAAGACCGCTTCAATCAAACCCGCTATCTATGGGAAAATGTTTTGAAAAAACTTTCGGAACCCACCATTCTGATGGGCGATTTCAATACGGTGGACTGGGAAGATTTCGCGGATGAACAGGCACCCTTACACCATCAGGGCAGTTTCTGGTATTCACACCACTACAAGGAATATGAGGATCGACTGGCGGAAAGCAGGAAAAAACACATCATGGAACGTGCCGCTGAGGCAGGATTTCATGGAATGTCTTCGTTCAGGGAATATATGACGGACACATGGAAACTCATGAATCCCGGGAATTTTTCCGCATTCACCTGGTTTGACACCAATGAAAAACTGGGGGTTCCCTATGAAAGATTGAGCCCCTCAGTCAGAATTGACTATGTTTACGCGTCCGATCATTTTAAAGTGATCGAATCACATATTCTCAACGATCGAAACACCCTACAGGCTTCAGATCATTTACCACTGATTTCTCAGTTGAAATTCGACAACTTTCAGCAACTGTGACAAATCTTCCCGGAATCAGGGCGAACACACAGGTTTGCCCCTACAATTTGTGACCAAAAATTGGCTCCCCCAAAAAATTGCCGTAACGTTCAACCAGATCATGGATTCATGGTGTACTGATCTTTCAAAGTGTACACATGTTTCGTCCAGATTCGGTCAAAACGATCCGTATCAACCACAGCTTTCTGTATCATTAATTTGCACAGACTCCTTTGTGGCGCGGTACTGCTTGTTTTGGAATAAAGTTGCAGGGCAAACTTGGAAAAATCTCTGACGATGAAATCAAAAATCTGCTCCAGAATATCGTCTTCCACTTTCAGCAGACGGGCATTTTCAATGATCAGTTGTCCATAAACAACCAGCGTGAACAATTCTCCCAGAATCAGCAGAAAATCAATGTCCTCAATCTGTTTTTTACCGGGCTTTGCGGCAACCAGCAGGAGTTTCAGCAGTTTGATCTGTTTTTTGAAAATATTGATGTTGGGCAGATTCACACTGTTGTAGACCTGTCTGTAATCATGGAATTTGATCTTGCTCAAACCTTTGGTTGGCCCTTGATTGAACAGGAAACTGTCATTCACAGGTTTATTCATTGTCGGGATTTCCTTAAACTCACCTGGTTTAAAGAAATAGTTTGCCATGAATTTAATGATCAGCGCCATATTGACATGCACTGTTCCTTCCAACTTGGGCAATGCCCGGATATCTCGAACAGCCATCTCAAAATACATGTCTTTTTCAAAGCCTTTAGCCGCGATGACATCCCACAGCATGTTCATGACTTCCTCACCCTGAGTTGTGACTTTCATTTTAACCATGGGTGTATACAGCAGATAACGCCGGTCTTCACTGGAAGCGGCCCGCATGTAATCAATACCCCGCAACGCAAACAGTTTCATGGCGATCAACCGTGCATACGAATCCACAAACAATTGTTTGATATGCACAAAATCAGTGACATAATGATCAAATAATCTCCGTTTTGAGGCATGATTGATGGCTTCATACAGCGAGTGTGTGCAAATTCCAATGGAGGCCCATCCCAGATTGAACTTCCCGACATTGACCGTGTTCAACGCGGAATCCCAGGCGTCTGTTCCTTTAGTCAGGATATCATCTTCGGTGATAGGATAATCTGTCAGCTTGTATTCGGCCACATAGTTCTGGGAGTTTGCCACGTTCTTGACGCATTCATATTTTTCGTGACTGGATTCTACCGCAAAAAATACATAATCCCCGGATTCCTTGAATTTCCCGAAAGTTGAAACAAGAGCAGCCTTGTTCCCATTTCCTATGTAGTATTTACTCCCGTTGGCTGTATATCCGCCCTTTCCATCAGCGGCCAGAAACATATCACTGGAATAAATATCCGCGCCATGTTCCTTTTCCGACAATCCGAAAGCAAAGATTCCTCCTTCCTTGAGTAATTCCGCGGTCTTCTTTTTGATGTTCTCATTAGCCCCCATCCAGATTGGTCCCAACCCCAGAATAGTGACCTGCCAGGTGTACCAGTAACTCAAGCCAAAGAACCCCAGAATTTCATTGATCTGACAATTACGGTAGGTGTCCCATCTTTGATTTTCTGAGCCATAGGGAGCCGGAGTAAGGAATGTCGCGAATAATTTTTCATTTTTTGAAAACTCCAGAAAATCCGCATACCACAAGCGTTCATGATCGTCATGTTTCAGCTTTGCTTTTCCACGATTCTCAAAAAAAGCAACAGTCTTCATCACAATTTGACGGGATGCTTCGTCCAGATGTTCAAATTTTTCTTTTGAGGGGTTTAACAATAACATGTGTGGCTCCTTATTGAAATTTTCAGAGAGATTCGAAGTATCTGTTTTTTGCCGGTATAGTAGAAGAACTCAATACCAACAAGATGGTTATCCTGAAAATAAAGTCCATAATCCAGCCCAAGTTTTATCCTGTTAATAATAACTGACGGTTCGCTAGAAAATTGTCCAGGTTGGGGAACTGGGGCTGGAAGCCTTTTGATAAAAATTTTAGGCACCTTTCAAAAGTAGTTGACACGTTGCTGTCGTTTTCGCACAGGCAGGCAGGTGGACCTTGAAAGGCAAACTGTAAACTAAAATTCAGGCTTTTTGAAAGATGCCCAAGAAAGTCTGGAAAGTATGACATTCATCATATCCGGAAAAAGGCTGGTTACTCTATAAAGTGCAGGTCTCAACAGGCTTTCATGCAATTTAAGTTAATATTCTTTCAGGAGAAGGATATGGGTGCAATCGATAATGAGGTGATCAGTCCATGGCAAAAGATTATGGACAATGATTTTTTACTGCTCGCATTTCATGTGGGCTGGTCTGCTTTGTCCTACCTGGTGTGGGGTTTTATTGAACTGATGAATGTTCCAACAATCAACTAACCGGATGAGGAGAACAAAATGAGTATTTTTATACCTGAAAAGAATTGGTGGCAGCCTTTGGGGCCGGATGAAAAAATCTGGATCAAGATTTGTATCGCTACGGCTCTGGTGCTGTTTTTGATGATGCCGATCTATAATCTTTTTGGTAAACAGAATCCCACCCATGAATCCTATAAAGTGACTCCGGAAAGATACAATGAACTGACGGAACAGTTTGTTCAGGAAAACAAGGTGCGTGATGAAATTGTCAAACAACGCTTTGGCTCACAAGTCGTAGAGTTGCCGGTTCCAGTTGTCAGCCCCGGTCCGGGTGTCAAAGATATTTATCTCCGGGCCAGAGCCTGGGAATTTTATCCAATCCTCGAGCTTGAAAAAGGGCGTGAGTATCGCCTCCATATGTCATCCATGGACTATCAACATGGATTTTCGCTACAACCCCAGAATATCAATTTTCAGATTCTGTCAGGATATGACCTCGTGGTCACTATCACACCAAGGGAAGCTGGTGAATCCTTTATCATCTGTAATGAATACTGTGCGATTGGGCATCACAATATGATCGGCAAAATAATTGTTAAGTAGGAAGGAGTCCTGATATGGCATCAAACAATTACGAAAATGAATTCAGAATATGTAGAACCACCGGGCTGAAAGTGCATCTTCCCGGTGAAAAACTGTTTTATGTGCATGCGGTGACAGCGGTGGTATCTCTCCTGGTGGGCGGTATCATGGCGATCCTGATTGCCTTGACCCGCTGGCCTGCGGTGCATCTGCTTCCCGCGGATCTGTTTTATCGCTTTGTGACCGCTCATGGCATGAACATGCTGGTGTTCTGGATCGTGTTTTTTGAAATGGCGGGGCTGATTTTTGCCTCAACCGCTGTGCTTGGCAGCCGGTTGCCCGCGCCCTGGTTCGGATGGCTGAATTACGCCTTGATGCTTGTAGGCGCGCTGATGACCAATGCCATGATTTTCGGCGGAAACGCGGATGTGATGTTCACCTCCTATCCTCCACTTCAGGCGCATCCCAATTACTATCTGGGAATCATTCTGTTTGCGGTAGGAACCCTGCTGAATTGTTTTCACTTTCTGGCAACCCTGTACATCGCCAAAAAAGAAGGTTATCACAAGGGAAGCTATCCGCTATTCACCTTCGGAATCCTGATTGCGGTGATTCTTGCGGTATTCACGCTGGTTTCCGGTGCGATCACCTATATTCCTACATGGGTCTGGGCCATGGGCTGGCTTAATTCGATTGATCCGGGACTGTACCGTCTGGGATTCTGGGGATTTGGCCACTCAGCGCAACAAATCAACCTGGCGGCAATGGTTTCCATCTGGTATCTCATCGGTACTTTGACAGTGGGCGCTGTTCCTGTGAATGAAAAATTCAGTCGTATTGCGTTTTTGTTGTATCTCATTGGTATCAACGTCGCTTCAGTGCATCACTTACTGGTGGACCCCGGTTTCAGCGCAAGTTTCCGCATGTTCAACACCAGCTATGTGATTTATGCGGCAACCATTGGCAGTATGATTCACGCGTTCTCCATTCCTGCGGCGATTGAAACAGCACAACGCAAAAAAGGATTCACCAATGGTCTGTTCGAGTGGCTGACTAAAGCTCCCTGGGGCAATCCGGCCTTTGCGGGCATGGCGCTTTCAATTGTGATATTCGGGTTTGGCGGTGGTGTTACCGGCGTCACCCAGGGTGTTGAGCAAATCAACATCATGTCACACAATACTTTAAGGATTCCGGGACATTTCCATGTGACGGTTGTCGGTGGAACCAGCCTGGCCTTCATGGCCCTGGCCTATTATGCGCTTCCGCTGGTCATGCGCCGTGAATTGATTGGAAAAGGTCTCGCAAAATACCAACCGTGGATATTTGGAATTGGTATTTCCATCATGTCTTTCGGAATGACCTTTGCCGGAATTCTCGGAATTCCAAGACGACATTACGACGTGACATTCTCAACAGCGATTTTTCAGGTTCCGTTCAGCGCAACCGCCACAACCATGCTTGGCCTGCTTGGCCTTGGTGCGATCATGGCGTTTATCGGATTGCTGATTTTCTGTGTGATTGCCGCGCTCACAGCATTTTTTGGAAAAAGAATTCCCTCAGAAATGATTAAACACACTCCATCCGCATGATGGTACGCTCATAACGCGGTTGGAAACAACCGCCTGTTGTTAACCTGATCAATACGAGGATTCCATGAGTCAGGAAAAAGAAAAATTTCATGCTCCGGGAACATTTGTTCTCACCCTCATCTGGTTTGCGTGGTTTGTGATTTTATATACCACGAACTGGATCGCTTTGAGTGAGAACTGGTTTCTGCGCTAATTTAAAAAACTCCCGTGCCAGGTTTTGTCTGAATTGAAGGCCTCCTTCCTTCTAAACAGGCAGAACCTGGTTTTTTATTTGAAAGCTGTCCCGGCTATAGTCATCGCTTCGCCAGTGAATGGCGCAAGCCGTTCAGAACAATACCGAGAACGGTAGCCCCGGGTTACGTCCCGGGGAAGGCGACAAACCGTGGAATTTCATCGGGACGTAACCCGATGCTACCGTCTTCGAAACGGTATTTATCCTCGATGATTTCCGCATTTTCTTTACCGGCAACCATCTGACACTGGCGAAACAATGACTATGGCCGCTGTCCCCTCAGGGATATGCTGTTCTTCAAGGATGTCATGTATTTTTCAATCAAGACATGGTTGCTGTTGCTGTTGGCGTTTGCCTGCATGGTCCTGCTTGGATTGCCCAGCTATGTTGCCTTTTATAATGAAATTGTTTTCCGGCTTACCGGCACGGGTATTATTGACTGGGAAAAAATCGCGTCACTATGCGGTTGGGCCAACAAGTTACGTCCCGGCGAAACACAATGGGGTTATCGTCTGCGAAGTACTTGGGAAATGATTTCAGGGAAAATGGCGATGACCACGATTTTTATTGTGGTGTTAGGCGTTTTTTATGGAACGATCAGTTTCATTTTCCGGGTCACGGATCATTCCAGAAAATAATTGCACTCACCTGAGCCTCAGTGAAAATTATGACTCCATCTCCGCAAAAGCAAACATCTTCCTCCAGCCTTTATCAAAAATGGCATGTGATCTGGCATCGGTTGTTCATGATGCTGGAATCTCAGTGGAACCGCCTGTTTTCTGAAAAAAACAATCCCTTCTATTTTCTTGGCCCCCTGACACTCTTTGCTCTGATCATTCTTTCAGTAACGGGTGTTTATATGTTTCTCTACTATTCCCCTTCTGTGGAGAGTGTGTATGAATCGGTGCGTTATGTGAACGATGAAGCTTTCATGGGAAATCTGGTTCGCAGTGTGCACCAATATGCCGCCGATATGATGCTGGTACTCGCGGTGTTGCACATGGTCCGTATTTTCGTGCAGGATAAATACCGTCAATACCGCTGGATTGCCTGGGTTTCAGGCGTGGTGCTGCTGTTTTTCATTGTGCTCGAAGGCGTGACGGGACACATGATGATTGGCGATACCCGCTCCCAGTTTGTTTCGTTCAACACCTCCAGATTGCTGGCGGCACTCAAAGTGTTCGGCCCTGATCTGCCCAGATCCTTTTCATCCATCGAGTTGCTTGGAACCTGGATCATCTGGATCATGCTGGCGGTTCATATTCTGATCCCCATAGGCTTCATTTTTCTGCTGTATATTCATGTGATGCGCATCTCCCGACCTTCGTTGATGCCGCCGTCGTCACTCATGCTGGGACTGGTGCTGTTTCTGATCGGCTTCAGTTTGCTATTCCCTGTTGCCCTTGGTGAAAAACTCAATTTTATGGCCTTGCCCCATATTGAAAATGTGGACTGGTTTTATCTGTTTTTCACACCAATCATTGAACACACTTCTCCTTATCTCATTTTGGGATCAACGCTTCTCGTGTTTATCTTTCTGGCGCTGGCTCCGTGGTATCGAAAACCAACTCCGATTGATGTTGCCAGAGTGGATCTGGAACACTGTACAGGTTGTGCGACCTGTTCGAAAGATTGTCCCTATGAAGCGATTTATATGCGGCCCAGAACGGATGGCCAGAAATATAAACTGGAATCCGTCATCATCGAGGATCGTTGTTCCGGTTGCGGCAACTGTGTCGGGTCCTGCAACTATCATTCAATGAATCTGACAACCATGACGCTTGAAAGTCTGGAGCAGACACTCACAAACGCCTTGCAACGACCGCTTCAGGATGGTTCCGCGCCTTATCTGGGAGTGTTCTGCCAGAATTCGGTTGACGCGTTGGAACAGGATTCGATGACCCTTAAAGGAGAAACTCGACTGAGGATCCTATCCGTTCCCTGTGCAGGCGCAATCGGACCGGCTTTCATTCATAACGCCTTTGACAAGGGTGCCGCGGGTATCATCATTGCCGCATGCAGGCCTCATGACTGTTATTACAAGGAAGGAAATCTCTGGCTGGAACAACGACTCCAAGGAAAACGTTTGCCCAAACTGAGACTGAAACACGAACAGAAACCTGTTTTGTCGCTTGGTTTCAACAAACTGGAATATTCTGAATTTTTCAAACAGGCGCAATCTCACCTTGACCTCTGGACTCAGAACAAAATCCCTAAAAACAACAGAGGCGTTTTTCTGCCACTGAAAATGCGGGGGAAACCGTTGGCAGGCCTGGTGGTTGCCATGATTTCTATCATTTTTGTCTCGGTTTTCGCAATCGGGGTTCTGGATCCCTGGAAATGGAACATGTATGAACTGCCGGAAACAGACGCATTGCTGAGAATCAACTTTTTCCATTTAAGCGATATTGTGTCCTGCGACATGAACAATCTGGAAACGGGTTCAAATGAAATCCGGTCTCGTATCAACCAGATGACCCGCAAGGATAATGTGTCAGAAAAAGGGCAGACTCAGGCAATATCTTCGCATCTTGTTTCAGCGTTGCTTTGTCCGCGGGAGCGCGTTCCTGTACGTCTGGTTGCTGTCTTGAACGGCAAACAGGTGCTGGATCATGAATTTCAACCGGCAGGAATCAACAAGGATGGTCTGACCTATGTCAATCTGGATTTGCCAGTACCTTCCGGTGATCATCAACTGACTCTGCAAATGAACGATTCACTGAATCCTGAACGTCAGGCGGGAATTCATTTTGAGACTTCTGTTTCATTGAAATCCCGACAGATTCTGTTTGTGGATTATCATGAAGAACAGGAAAAATTCTTTTTCCGAACCCGGTAATTTGAGGTGTTATGAAACGGTTTAAAACTGTCTGGACATGGGGTTGTTTTTTTTTCACGGCCATTGTCTTTGCCATTTCGGTTCAATGGATCCGCCAAAGTCCGCCTTTAGCCTCAAACGCTGGATGGCGATTTCAGGTGGTGGAAACACTCGATCAGGCTGGAGACTGGTTTCATGCCATCGAAGAACTACCGAAAGCAATGGCGGAAGAAGACAGCCGAAAATATGCCGAACAATTCACGAGGAATCTGGAAATCAGAAACTCCCGAATTCCCTTCGATCTGGCCACAATTGACGCGGAACTGATGTTCATCGAATATCCTCATAAAATTCCACGGTTGATTTTTCAAAAAGGTGTGATCGCTGAACTCCAGCATCAACCTGAAGAGGCCCTGGATTGGTATGGGCAGGCACTTGAAAAAAAATCCGGATTGTTCATGGCGTGGGTGAGACGGGCACTGATCTGGGAACGGTTGGGAAACACCATGCGGGCTGAAGAAGAATTCAAAAAGGCGCTTGATATTGCTCCTGAGGGAACACTCAGTCGATTTCATTATGGTCTGTTCCTGGCCCGTTCAACCACACAATTCGATGCAGCCAGGAAACAGGCGGAGTTTCTGAAGGATATTCGTCCACTTTACAGCCAGATCATTATTCAAACCATTGAAGAACACGCCATGGATTGTGGAGCCTCATGCAAATTCGACTTTTCTTCCTGAGAATTCTGGCAGTTTCCCTGATTTCAGCTTCGCCCCTGCTGATTTGGGGATTCTGGCGTTACTCACAACCCCAAACATTGACGTTGGCGGAAGCGTTTTCCGGAACAAACAATGTTTCAGTGCCAAGGCCTGTTCCGTCAATCAATCTCTACGATTTTATTCCCGACTGGATCACTCAGGATATGACATCATTATCGGCTAATGATTTGCGGGGAGAAATTCTGGTGGCAGGGTTTATTTATACACGCTGTACGGACACATGCTCATTGCTGGTGCTTAAATTCAAGGAAATTGAAGACTGGATGGATGATCGTGTAAAACACAAAACACAATTTTTATTGTTCAGCATGGACCCTGACTATGACACACCGGAACGACTGAAACAATATGGTTTGCCCTTTGAATCACCGGCGCCTCAATGGTCTTTTCTGGCAGGATCCCAGGAAAATTTACTAAAATTGACCGAACCGTTGAACTTTCCCATCATTAAAAATGGCGACCAGATTACTCATGCGACCATGATTGGATTGTTTGACACACAGGGACAATTGAAAGAACAAATCTGGGGCAATCCGAAACCGGAGATGGTTAACCAGAAGATTAAGGAACTCTTGGCACAGGAGCAGTTATGAAATATTTTTCGACTATCAATGGCAAATGGGTCATGCTGCTGAGCGTTACGGGCGTCTTGGTGGTGATTTGCGCAAAATTTTATTTTATTCCCCAGGTGGACCGTTTTCTGGAAATGTCCATAGAATTTGACATGAAGCAGAATATGATCGCCTTTGAAAAAATTATTCATATTGTGGCGAATATCGCCGATGGGGATGAGGCTGTTGTCCGAAAAGCATTGCTGCAAATTGGTGAAGATCCTGATATTCCGGTAACACTGCGGCGCAGTAAATCCATTACCCTTCAATATGGAAATGCTCCCACAAGAAATCCTGAAAATTCAATGGAAGAAGAGGTTTTAAAAACGGGAATTCCCCTATTGAACAAAACTGAAAAGGAATTTGAATATATCTATCCCCTGCGAGTCATTGAAGTCTGTCAGGAATGTCATCTTGCTGAAAATGGAAAAGAAGAGATCCCCCTGGGTTATGTGCTGGGATTAGCTGTTTCCACGGTGCCCTTGTCCAAATTGCATGACAGCAAACTGTTCTTTTTTGTGAAAGATCTGTTTGTGACCAACACCATGATGGTTGGCCTGTTACTGATTGGAACCTATATGGGCTTACAGTTTATCGTCATTCATCCTTTGCGGCGTGTCAGAGAGCAATTGAAACAAAGGGCTGAATCGAACGATGATGAGCTGGAAATTGTATCCCATGACAACGAAATCGAGGATATAGAATCATATCTCGACGAACTGTTTTTACTTCATTATGCTGACAATAGAGTCTCGGAAAATACTGAAAATAAACCCTAAGGAATCGCACAGAAATAACTTACCCATTTGCCTCCAACCAACCAAAACAAAGCTATGGAGAGGAATATTTATAGTTAGGAATGTTGTTGATGAGCGATTCCTAAAACCATAAATTGTAGTCAAATACTGCATAAAAATTCTTAAAATCCCTTATAGTGGTGATTTGTTGTCGAAAAAACAGAAAATCACACTATTGGAATGCACCCTTTCCTATATCAAAACCTCCCATTGGAGTATTGAGGAGATTTCCTGTTTGTTGGGTTTCCAGGAGCCCGCCAGCTTTTCACATGCTTTTAAGAGATGGACAGGAACTTCACCTAGTACTTTTCGGAATGAGGCACGTGACGACTCCCCGCCTGATTATTCTTCAAATCGGTATTTGTGATTAAATTTTAATCACAATATTGATCCTTGTATAAAATATTTTGATAAAAAACACCCTCACAGCTTAAAGCCCCAAATTTTATTTAAAATAAACTCAATATTTACAGCAAACTGCACACACTCACACCAAACATCAGCCCCATGGCCCTGTTCTTGCGATAAATGGTTTCCGGGATCGTTCCCTGATGATGTTGTTTATTTATTAGGCGATTCATGAAGTGTGAGTTATTCAGACTCATTCCTGTTGAATCTGACCTGATTAAACAATGATAACTAAAAACAATTTTATGGAGTTGATATGAATCACTCATTGATGAGCAACAAGTGGGCAAAGTCAGTTCTGGTATTTTTTATGGTGGTCATGCCGCTTATGGCACAGGCCGCTAAAAACACCATCAAGGTTGGAATCCTTCATTCACTGAGCGGAACCATGGCTATCAGTGAAACCTCACTCAAGGATGTGGCGTTAATGGCGATTGATGAACTGAATGACAAGGGTGGTCTGTTGGGAATGAAAATCGAACCCGTAGTGGTTGATCCCGCCTCCAACTGGCCGTTGTTTGCTGAAAAAGCCAGAGAATTGATTCAGAAAGACAAAGTATCGGTAGTTTTTGGCTGCTGGACTTCTGTTTCCAGAAAATCCGTCCTGCCTGTGTTTGAAGAACTCAATGGTCTGTTGTTCTATCCTGTGCAGTATGAAGGCGAGGAATCTTCCTATAACGTATTCTATACCGGTGCCGCTCCAAACCAGCAGGCAATTCCAGCCGTGGAATATCTGATGAGTGCCGATGGTGGAAGCGCCAAACGCTGGATGCTTATTGGAACAGATTATGTGTATCCTCGAACGACCAATAAAATCTTGCGCGCGTTTTTGAAATCCAAAAATGTGGCTGATAAAGACATCTACGAAACCTACACTCCCTTTGGACACACGGATTGGCAGAATATTGTTTCTGACATCAAAAAATGGTCCGCCTCCGGAAAAACAGCAGTGGTTTCCACCATCAATGGGGATGCCAATGTTCCGTTTTATAAGGAACTCGCAAATCAGGGGGTGAAGGCTGAAGATGTGCCGGTGATGGCGTTTTCAGTGGGTGAAGAAGAGCTTCGTGGAATGGACACCAAACCCCTGGTTGGACATCTGGCCGCATGGAATTACTTCATGTCCGTCAAAAATCCTGTCAATGACGCGTTTATCAGCAAATGGAAAGCCTATGTGAAGAAAAACAAACTTCCAGGCGGAGACAAACGTGTGACCAATGACCCCATGGAAGCCACTTATATCGGCGTGAATATGTGGGCACAAGCCGTTCTTCAGGCAGGTACAACCGATATTGACGCGGTTCGTCAGGCTTTGGGAACTCAGGTGTTCACCGCACCTTCAGGTTATGACATTCAACTGGATGCCAAAAACCATCACCTCCACAAACCTGTCATGATTGGTGAAATTCAGGAAGATGGACAACTGGAAATCGTATGGCAAACCAAAATGCCGATCCGGGCTGAAGCATGGAGTCCCTACATTCCAGACAGTGCCAAAAAAATCGCGGACTGGACCTATCCCTGGGTTTGCGGAAACTGTACTAAAGCCAAATATTGATCCCCTCTTTGATCTCTTGAAGAGACGCTTTGCGCCGGACTGCTAATGATAGGCCGTCAAAAGCGCTGTGCCGGTACAAAGCGTCTTGTTCCATCTAACGGAAAATTATGCAAATTGCTAGACTTTGGCAATATTTCATACTGTTGCCCGGATTCTTATTTTTCTTTGTTTCTCTTGTACAGGCTGATGAACAGGATGACATACTTCACGGACTGGTGTCAGAAAGCCGGACGACTATCAAGGAAACCATCGACAAAATTGCTGAAATCAATGACGGATTTTTTCTGCCTGTGCTTCAGGCCTTGAAAGACAGACGACTTTTTCTCACTCCTGAGGGATTGGTACTGATTCAGGATGAAACCAGTTCCACAAACTTTCTGGATCCCAAAACAGGACAGAGTTTTAAACTAGAATCTTCCGATTCCTTTTCATCTCCTGCTATCAACAATTCTGTTCGCCGGGCGATTGCTCCGGTGATCGCCCAGCTTCAACTGGTTTCGCCCAACATCGAGGAACGTTTGAAGGCGGCTCAGGAACTGGTGGAAAAAAACAACCCTGACGCTGTGGACGCCCTGAAAAAAGCGCTGACTGTTGAAAAAGACCGCCAGGTCAGGGATGTCATGACCCTGGCTTTGGCACTGAATGAAATGAAAAGTGATGACAAATTCACCAGAATCAACGCCCTTAAAACCATTGGCGAATCAGGCGACAGAAGATCCAAATCTCTGCTGGAACCGTTGCTGGAACAAACGGGCGAAGGCCAGTGGACTGAACCTGATGCGGATATTCGGGAAGCCGTCAACAAGTCGCTGAGCGCGATCAATTCCAGACTCATGCTGTATGAAATGGCTGGAAATCTGTTCCGTGGAATCAGTCTGGGAAGCATTTTGCTTCTGGTTTCCCTCGGTCTGGCCATCACCTTTGGCCTGATGAAAATCATCAACATGGCTCATGGGGAAATGCTCATGCTGGGAGCCTACAGCACCTATGTGATTCAGAACTTTTTTCATCAATATTTGCCCGACTGGTTTTCGTGGTATCTCCTCGCGGCCATTCCCACCGCCTTCATGGTGTCTGCCCTGACCGGGGTTCTGATGGAACGACTGGTGGTACGTTTTCTTTATGGCAGACCCCTTGAAACCCTGCTGGCGACATGGGGACTCAGTTTGTTGTTGATCCAGACCGTCCGGCTCATTTTTGGCGCCCAGAATGTGGAAGTCGCCAATCCGGAATGGGTCTCCGGCGGCATTCATGTGTCTCAGGGACTGGTTTTGCCTTATAACAGAATTGTGATCATCGTGTTTGTGATTATGGTGGTTACCGCTGTCTGGTATCTGTTTCAGCACACCGAACTGGGACTCAAGGTCAGGGCTGTGACTCAAAATCGACAGATGGCTTCGTGCGTGGGTATTTCCTCATCAAAAATTGATGCCTGGACGTTCGGGCTTGGCTCTGGCGTCGCAGGACTGGGAGGTTTGGCGCTGTCACAGATTGGCAACGTGAATCCGGAACTGGGACAGGGATATATCGTTGATTCCTTCATGGTGGTTGTGCTTGGCGGAGTCGGAAAACTGATTGGTACCATTCTGAGCGCGATGGGTCTGGGCGTGATTTCAAAATTCATGGAACCGCTGACCGGGGCTGTGTCTGCCAAGATTCTCATGCTGATTTTTATCATTCTGTTCATTCAAAAACGCCCTCAGGGAATGTTTGCTCTCAAAGGCAGAGCGGCTGATGAATAATAGCATTCAGCCATCAGTTTTCAGCACACTGACCGCTGAAAGCAGAGAATTCGTAACGATTGAGTGAATAACAAATCATAGAGGCATTATGAAACGGTTTTCTGAACTTCATTCAAAAACAGGCTGGGCCTTCTTTGCCGCATGTCTGCTGAGTCTGCTGGTGCTTGTGCCTGTTCTCAATCTGGCTGTTCCGGTTGATTCCGCACTGCATGTTCCGGATTATCTGATTCCGCTCATTGGCAAGTATCTGTGTTTTGCCATTGTAGCGTTGGCGATGGATCTGATCTGGGGATACACCGGCATTCTCAGTCTGGGGCATGGGGTATTTTTCGCGCTTGGTGGTTATGCCATGGGCATGCATCTCATGCGGGCCATGTCCGGAGAAGGGGTTTACCGCAGTGAACTGCCGGATTTCATGGTGTTTCTGGATTGGAAGGAATTGCCCTGGTACTGGTATGGCTTTGATAATTTTTATTTTTCCATGCTGATGGTCCTGCTCATTCCGGGGTTGCTGGCCTATATTTTCGGCTATTTCGCGTTTCATTCCAGAATCAAGGGTGTTTACCTTTCGATCATCACCCAGGCCATGACCTATGCCAGTATGCTGGCCTTTTTCAGAAATGACATGGGTTTTGGCGGCAACAACGGGCTTACCGACTTCAAGCACATTCTGGGTTTTTCATTGCAGGATCAGGGCACCAAAGTCGGCTTGTTCATTCTCACAGGTTTCATGCTTGGCAGTGTGTATCTGCTGTCACGATTCATTGTCACGTCCCGTCTGGGAAGAATCCTCATGGCGATCCGTGACGCCGAGCAACGGGTACGCTTTTCAGGTTATGATTCCACCAATTATAAATTGTTCGTCTGGACCCTGTCGGCTGTTTTGTGCGCCATCGCCGGAGCGCTGTATGTGCCGCAGGTCGGCATCATCAATCCCGGTGAAATGCAACCGTCAAACTCCATTGAAATGGCGATCTGGGTGGCGGTCGGCGGACGAGGAACCCTGTTGGGAGCTTTGGTCGGATCAGGAATTGTAAACAGTGCCAAAAGCCTGTTCACTGCCATGTTTCCGGATTTGTGGCTCTATTTTCTCGGCGTACTGTTTATTGCGGTCACCCTGTATTTTCCTCAGGGAATCGTGGGCTTGTTGCAACGGATCAGTCAGGGAGTGAAACATGGAAAACATCATTGATGTCCGGCATGGGGTTATCCTGTATATGGAAAAAATTTCGGTCAGTTTTGATGGTTTCAAGGCCTTGAATGAACTGAGCCTGTATATCAATGATGGTGAGTTACGCTGTATCATTGGCCCTAACGGGGCCGGCAAAACCACCATGATGGATGTGATCACCGGCAAAACCAGACCCGATAGCGGTGTCATTTATTTTGGACAGAAGATTGATCTCACTCAACTTTCCGAAAATGAAATTGTTCAGACAGGGATCGGCAGAAAATTTCAAAAACCAACGGTTTATCAGGAACACACGGTGTTCGAAAATCTGGAGTTGTCTGTCAATTCCAACAAAAGCGTTTGGTTCAGCATGTTCGCTCAACTGACTCCGGAACAAAAGGATCGGATTGATTTTGTGCTCGAAACCATTGGACTCAAAGATGAAATCCATCGGAACGCGGGCTTGCTGTCTCACGGACAAAAACAATGGCTGGAAATCGGGATGCTGTTGATGCAGGACCCCCGACTGCTATTGGTCGATGAACCAGTGGCTGGAATGACTCCGCAGGAAATGGACAGAACCGCACAACTTCTGACCGATCTTGCGGGAAAACACTCGGTGGTTGTGGTGGAACATGACATGGAATTTATCCGCTCCATCGCACGGAATGTCACAGTGCTTCATGAAGGAAGCGTGTTGGCGGAAGGCACCATGGAAGACATTCAAAACAATGAACAGGTCATGGAAGTTTATTTGGGAAATTAAAAATTCGAGGAAGTTATGCTATCCATACAAGGATTGAATCAGTACTATGGTGAAAGTCATACCCTGTGGGATGTGGACTTGACAATAAAATCTGGAACATGCCTCTGTCTTATGGGAAGAAACGGTGTGGGAAAAACCACGCTGTTGAAAGCCATCATGGGACTGTTGCAAATTAAAAACGGCAGTATCAAACTGGATGAACAGGAACTTCAGGACAGTTCTTCGGATGTCCGGGTAAAAGCCGGTATCGGTTATGTCCCGCAAGGACGGGAAATCTTTCCGTTTTTGACCGTTGAGGAAAACCTCAAGGTGGGCCTGAGTGCCCGGCGTGACAAGGTCCGAACTGTTCCTGAAAAAATTTATGATCTGTTTCCGGTGCTCAAGGACATGGCAAACCGCAGAGGGGGAGACCTTTCAGGCGGTCAACAACAGCAACTGGCCATTGGCCGGGCGCTGGCCACCAATCCGGATCTGCTCATTCTGGATGAACCCACTGAAGGCATTCAGCCCAACATTGTTCATGATATTGGCGACATCATCATCAAACTGAATCAGGAAGAAAAACTGACAGTTTTGCTGGTCGAACAGAAACTTCCCTTTGCCCGGAGAGTTGCCAAAGAATTCTGTATCATGGAAAAAGGCCGTATTGTCGCCGGAGACTCGATTGATGCTCTGGATGACAAATTGATTCAGAAACACCTTGCTGTCTGAGAAAGCCTGTTTCTGAATTTCTTCCTGCTGTAAATAATTTGGTGATGAAATCCTGTGGCCCGCCACGATGTCATCCCCGTGAAAATGGGGATCCAGGAGTGCGCCGATGGATTCCGTGTCAAGCACGGAATGACACCGTGCGATGGCTTGAATAGGTTGCCGTCACCAGAAACAATTTCTTTATAAATTTAACCAGGAGATCCTTATGAAATTTTTCAGTAATACAAAATTAAAAACCCTGCTTGCCACCCTTGCGTTTACAAGTGCCAGCGGAATCGCATTGGCGCATACCAATATGCTGGAACATGGTGGTTTGCTGGAAGGCTCCCTGCATCCGTTCACAGGCATGGACCACCTGCTGGCCATGCTGGTTCTCGGATTATGGGCCGTTCAACGTGGTGGAAAACAACTCTGGGTTTTACCGCTGGTGTTTCTTTCAGGAATGACAACCGGACTGCTTTCAGGAATTCAGGGATGGCAGATACCAATGGTTGAAACCGGTGTTGCCGCTTCAGTGTTCATTCTGGGAGTGCTCATTTCTGCACGCTCCCGTTTGCCTCAATGGACTGCTATGACTCTGACCGTGGCTTTCGGTTTTTTTCATGGGCAGGCTCATGGAAGTGAAATTCAACCGGATTCACAAATGCTTATGTGGTCTCTGGGCGCGATTATTTCTGCGGCGCTTCTGCATGGAACGGGAATGGGAACGGGTTACTTTCTGAAGCAATCCCTGCTACGGAAATATACCACTGCGCTGGGTGGAATGACTGCTTTTGCCGGCTTGACCTTGATCGCGTCCACCGTTGCCTGAATCTGTTTCTTGAAAGGAATCCAATGCATTTAACCACTCGGGAAATGGATAAACTGATGATCTTTATGGCCGGTGAACTTGCACGCAAACGCAAGGCTCGTGGACTCAAACTCAATTATCCTGAAGCCGTCGCCCTGATCACTTCGGAATTGCTGGAGGAAATCCGCAATGGCAAAACTGTCGCTGAAATCATGAGTCTGGGCAAAACTGTTTTAGCACGGGATGATGTGATGGAAGGCGTGCCGGAAATGATTCATGAGATTCAGGTGGAAGGCACTTTTCCAGACGGCACCAAGCTGGTCACGGTCCATCATCCGGTGGTGTAAATGAAGACAACGGAATATTTTAACTATACCCGGACAAAATCTGATAGAGTTAGTATTAAGGAAGAGTGGATCGAATTGGTGATTCAACATCCCTACAGAACAGAAGTACAATCCGATGGCAGAATAAGAAAATGGGGGAAAATTGAGCAAGAAAACAAGTATCTGCGTGTCATTCTGTTAGAAGATGGGGAAACTGTTCATAATGCTTTTTTCGATCGTTCATTCAAAGAAAGGTAAAATATGAAAGTTAAATACTTTGCTGATACAGACACGGCATTGATTGAGTTTGTCCAAAAAACAGTGTTTGAGACAAAAGAAATCAGTGAAAATGTTTATGTAGATCTGGATCAAGATGGAAATTTAATAACCATGACAATTGAACATGCAAAAACTAATGCAGGGTTATGGGAATTTTCATACCAGGAGATACAAGAATCCAAAGGTTATGCTGAACAGGTCGCGTGAGACAACGCTGGTATCAGAGCTATTCATGACATCCTGTAATATTTAAACTTCAACATCTACAGATTGAGAGCAAGGAACTCCATGATTCCAGGTGAATATCAGTTAAAACAAGAACCCCTTGAGGCCAATGTGGATCGTCCGGTGCTGACTCTCGAAGTCAGCAACACCGGAGACCGGCCTGTACAGATTGGCTCTCACTTCCATTTTTTTGAGGTCAACCGCTGGTTGCAATTTGATCGGGAACAGGCTTATGGAATGCGTCTGAATATTCCCGCAGGAACCGCCGTGCGTTTTGAACCCGGAGATTCCAGAGAAGTAGAACTCGTCGCGTTGGGCGGCACACGGCAGATTTGGGGACTGAACGGCCTCATCAACGGCAGTCTGGATGATCCTCAGCTTCGTGAAACTGCCATGGACGCCATAAAGTCATTTGTTGCGAAAGGAAACTCATGAAAATCGATCGGCATGTGTATGCGGACCATTTTGGCCCGACGGTTGGAGACAAGGTAAGACTCGCTGATACTGATTTGTGGCTGGAAGTGGAACAGGACCACACCGTGTATGGCGACGAATGCAAATTCGGCGGCGGAAAAGTGCTTCGGGATGGAATGGGACAATCGTCTTCCGTGACCAGAAATCAGGGGGCTCCGGATATGGTCATTACCAATGCGCTGATTGTGGATTACACCGGAATTTATAAAGCGGATGTGGCGATTCGGGATGGCTTGATTTCCGGCATTGGCAAAGCTGGCAACTCTGGCATCATGCAAGGGGTTACCCAAGGCATGGAAATTGGGGCCTCTACTGAAATCATGGCAGGAGAAGGCCTGATTCTCACAGCCGGAGCGATTGACGCGCATGTGCATTTCATTTCACCCAATCAATTCCCTGAAGCGTTTTATTCCGGCATCACCACCCTGATTGGCGGCGGCACTGGCCCTGCGACCGGTACCAATGCCACGACCTGCACGCCCGGTGCGTGGAACATCCGCAAAATGTATGAAGCGGTGGAATCCTTTCCCATGAACTTCGGGTTTATGGGGAAGGGCAATTCGTCACTGCCGGATTCTTTGCGGGAGCAGGTCAAGGCTGGAGCGCTCGGACTCAAGCTCCATGAAGACTGGGGCACAACTCCGGCCGCGATTGATCAATGCCTGAGTGTGGCTGATGAGTTTGATGTTCAGGTGGCCATCCACACCGACACGCTGAATGAAGCAGGTTTTGTGGAAGACACCATTGCGGCGTTCAAGGGACGCACCATCCACACCTACCACACCGAAGGCGCCGGCGGCGGTCATGCGCCTGATATCATCAAACTGTGCGGCGAAGCCAATGTACTGCCATCTTCGACCAACCCGACCATGCCCTTTACCCGAAACACCATGGATGAACACCTGGACATGCTCATGGTCTGTCACCATCTGTCGCCTTCAATTCCTGAAGATGTCGCTTTTGCGGAATCACGAATACGGGCTGAAACCATTGCCGCCGAAGATATTCTGCATGATTTGGGGGCTTTCAGTGTGATTTCATCCGATTCCCAGGCGATGGGCCGGATTGGAGAAGTGATCTGCCGTACCTGGCAAACAGCGGACAAGATGAAAAAACAACGAGGAGCGCTTCCTGAAGACAAAGGTTCCAATGATAATTTCAGAATCCGGCGTTACATTGCAAAATACACGATCAATCCCGCCATCACTCATGGTGTGAGTCATATCATCGGCTCGATCGAAATTGGTAAAATGGCGGATCTTGTGCTGTGGAAACCCGCGTTTTTCGGTGTCAAACCTGAACTGATCATCAAGGGGGGATTCATTGCCGGTTCGGTGATGGGTGATGGCAACGCCTCGATTCCCACACCGCAACCCGTGATCTACCGACCGATGTTCGGTTCTTACGGACAAGCGCTGGATCATACCAGTGTGCATTTCGTGTCACAGGCAGGCATCGTCAATGGTTCGCTCAATGATCTCAGGCGAAAATCTGTTCCTGTAAGAAACTGCCGGAACATTGGCAAGAAGGATTTGATCCTGAACAGTTATCAACCTCGAATTGAAGTGAATCCAGACACTTACGAAGTACGGGCTGACGGCCAGATTCTGACTTGTGAGCCGGCGTTGATTTTACCGTTGGCTCAGCGGTATTTTCTATTTTGAGTACAATGATGACTGTGATTGAAACGTTGTTGCAAGCCTTGCCTGACAAGGAAATTCCGGAAGGAATGAAACATGATACGCTCACGCTGACATGGGAGGACCGCTGTCGGAGTCACGGAAAACGGCAAACGGATGGAGGTTTGGAGTTTGGTCTGTCCCTTCCTTCAGGGACGGTTCTCGAACAGGGCAACTGTTTGATACTGGAAGCAGAAAATGTGTTGATCGAAGTAGTGGAAGCCAATGAAAAAGTTCTGCTTATCAACCCGCTCACCCAATATCAATGGGCCTATTGGGCTTATCAGATCGGCAACAGACATCAGGCCTTGATGATCACAGAAAATGAACTGGTATGTATGGATGAACCTGCGGTTAGTATGCTTCTTCTTCAGTTGAAAGTTCCTTTTCGCAAGGCGGTCCGTGCCTTCCGTCCTGCCATCAAAGTGAGCGGCCACACTCATTAAGCTTCAAATCATGGATGCCACAACCTGGTTAAATGCCCTTCAGATTTGCGACAGTTTTTTTCCGGTGGGCGCCTTTGCCTATTCAGATGGACTGGAAACAGCCATTGCTCATCAATGGGTGAGGGACCGTCAGACACTCAATCAATGGATGGAATCCTGGTGTGGGCACACCTTCCGGTTCTGTGAAGGTCCGGCGCTGTTGGGCGTGATGACGGCCTGGCATCAGAAAAACTGGAACACTCTCAGCGGAATTGATCATGAATTGACAGCCCTGAAACCCTCTTCTGAAGCCCGTGAAAGCTCCCATACCCTGGGCAAGCGACTCCTCAAAACCAGTCTTCCTTTATATCCTGATTCCGATCTGGAGCAATTGCATGAAAAAATCCTTCAGGGGCAACTGAAAGGCAATTCAATCACGGTTTACGCGGTCTTGTTAAGTGTGGCTGGACTGAATGGTGAAGCGGCTCTGTTGAGTTACGGCTATATTCGTCTGACCGGGATGATTTCCGCGGCATTACGCCTGATGTCCTTTGGTCAACAGGAGGGACAGGCGGTTCTCAATGCCAGATTGAAAGATTTAGCCCGAATTACCCGGTTGATTCCTGATTCAGAGGCTCCCCTCCTGCTGAATTTTTCGCCCGTCGTTGATATCGCACAAATGAATCATCCGTTTCTGTATTCCCGCCTGTTTCGGTCATAACCTCCATGGTTTCCCTCCTCAGCAAGATTTCAAGCTGTGCAGGTATTTTTTTAGCCACGAAGTACACGAAAAACATCAGAAACACGAAAGAAAAAAAGAATGGTAGCCCCGGGTTACGTCCCGGGCAATGTCATCAACTTAAGGAATTCGTCGCCGGGAAGTCCCCCTTTTCAAAGGGGCAGCAATTATGTGTGAAATGATTACCAGCGCAGATCTAACACGAATTTTCCTTCCAACTCGAAACAACACATCCCCAGAAATCGAAAAAGCGGTCTATTTTTTTAAAAAAGCAAAAAGCCGATAAT
>JADFZZ010000019.1 GCA_015232315.1 SAR324 cluster bacterium
GAAGGCACCTGGATTCCACCGGAATATCGTGCAAAATCCCGGGAAGATGACACCCAAAAAGAGACGGATAAAAAAGCTGAAGATGAAAAGCTGTATGAAATTGACAAACGAACTCTGCGTTGGAGGGCGTTGTGGTAACACTACCCTCTTATCCGACTGGGGACTGGGAGAGAGAAACTCCCGACTACCCGATTTATATTTTTAGAGTTTTTTTTCAGATGACTGAATCGCAATATATTTAATGATTGTCTGAGCTAATGCCACTGTTTTTAAGTTAATTTCTGGATCAAAATTAATAAAATGATCCAGACCGATTGATACAATAGTTGTGCTGTGAGGCAGTAACGCATCTACAATAAGAGTAAATCCATCATTGGGTCCTTGTGAGTATAGTATATTATAACCAGTTTTCGCTCTCTCAGAAATATGGCCTGATAATGGAAACCCTGTATAATTGACCGTTACTATATGTGCGGGAATGTGAATTTGTTTAAAACGTGCCTGGCTATTTTGGGCTGACATGCTCTGGATATTTTCCATTTTCCAACCTTGAAACCATGCGAAACCAGATAAAAACCAATTTTTTGGCCAAGTTTGAAATGAATCTACAACAGGACTTCCTTTCAGAATTCCAACAATATTGAGCCATCCTTTGACTTGTCGGGTCTGTTCAGCGGTAAGTCTTCTTCCTAAAGCATCGGCAATGGCAGGCCCCGCAGAACTTGCTCCAACAAGAAGCAATGGTCTCCCTGATTGACTGTATCTCAGGATGTCCTTCGCAATATATTCTGAATTTTCTTCTACACTTCCTGTTGAAGGAATCTCCACCAGATGATTTTCTAATCCAATTTGAGATAATAATTTGCGAGGCACGGTGAAATCCGCCCCTGTCTTTTCTCCAGAATCCACATAATCCCACCCTGGAATCATTAGGACGATATAAGAAGAATATAGGGGAGGTTTGGTCAATTTTGTTAGATCAGGCGTAGATTTTACTATGAGAAGCTCTTCTGCGAATAGACGTTGAAGATATTGATTGATCGGCATTTCAAAAGTTTTATACGTTAAATAAAGTGTCGCAAAGTCTGTGGAATATTGCTGTGATATTTTTTGAAGGCTTCTTCTTGTGGGGAATTCTAGGTTTTCATTATGAACCATATCAATCTGAGCATCAAAAATTGGATTTGTCTTGTGGCCCGATAAATAATTTTCCAGATAATATCTTGCAATTTGAGAATCCACCGTAGTCTGGATGGAGTATCCTGCTAAACTTCCTTGTATGGGGATCTGGGGAATTGAATCACTACATGAGGATATCGTAATAAAAATTAAGTACACAAAAAAATATTTCATTATTGAAACCGTAAAAGCAGGCGGAAAACAGAGAAAACAGACCGAAACCTAAGGGCAATGAAGGTCATAACCACTAGCGAAAAGCAAGGGCCAATCCGCGAGGAACGGTCTGAAAATATGACCGAATAAAATACACAACCCCTTGGCGCTGGGATTTTTTATGGAGGCCTTCTCCTGTCAGTGGATTCCCCATTTTTGATGAAGTTCATTTTCCAGAACAGGCGCATATCGGGGATCAAGCAGATAACACAGAATCTCGATCCCGTAACTGTTTTCTGATTCCCTCACTGTTTGAATCTGGGGCGCCTTATTGATCATCGTCCAGGGAACATTCAAAATATATTGCCGGATTTCGCCGATCAGTTGTTCCAGGGAACCCCGTTTGGCAATTTCCAGAGAAAACCTTAAAGTACCAGACTGAAGGGGCGGTGATTTTTGTAGCCATTGACGGGATAGTGTTCCATAGGGAATTTTAACCAGTGTCCCGGTATCGGTTTCCAGCCAGAGGGCCGTGTAACCCAGTTTTCTGATAAGTCCCTGATAGCGACCTGCGGTAATATGCTCCTGAACCTTGAACGAGCCTTCCATCCGGATAAACAATCCCATGCCCAGATCCCGGATGATGGGCCACCCGGAGCCAATGGCAAGGAACAACAAAACGCCCAGCAGAATTTCTGAATATAAACGGGGTAAATCAAAAATCGCGTGACTGCTCCAGATCAGCAGGATTCCCCAGAAAATTGCGGCCATGACAGGAAATCCCTGCTCCAGCCATGCGTACTGAGTTTTGCCGGAAACCATCCATTGCAGTAAGCGATGAACGGCACGCAAACCGGCCCACAGCAAGAGACACAGCAGTATAAACTTCAATATTCCAAACTCAAGAATCATAACATCTCCTTATCACGAAAACAGTGTGTCAGCCAGGAGGTGATGAAGGGGTTCAGCGTCCATACACCATGTTCCGGCTCCACAATCAGTCCGGCACGTTTCATGGAATGAATTTCATGCTGAATTTTGGCGTCATTCCATCGCATGATCCGGCACAAACGTTCCGTCGTCAGTGCTTTGTGCAAGATCCATTGAAGGAGCAAAATCTGACGGTCTGTTGTTAAATTGGACAGGATCTCCGCATTTCGGGGGTGTGGATCCATGATGTTCAAGGTACTTTCCTGAACGGACTCGGTATGAGTCAACCACGAGCGCAAGGAATCACCGACATTTCCATGGGCATAATCAAAATGCCGACTGAAGAGTCGCGCGATTTTGAGCGGTGACAGGGATTCCTCGGAAGTTCCCTTGAGTTGAAACTTAATGCCGCTGGCCCGATGCCTGAGCATGATCAGATCCTTGAGTTCTTCTGCGTTGAAGGGTGTGCATTCGATGAGTTCCAGCAAATAATCCCGAATGTTCCAGAATTTTGAAATAAATGACAACGCATGTTGATTGATATTCATGAGGATCAGATATCGATTTCCCCATTTTTCCATAATCATGCTGATTTCCCTTAAAACAGCCATGCCTTCCGGACTGCGTTCCCACCAGAGTTCAATGTCATGAAACACCAGTACGCAATTGGGGGGAAGATGTTCCATCATCTCATATCCCTGACTTTGGGTTGCCAGTGAAATGCGGTTCCAGAATTCTGACACATTGCAACTGCCTCCGGAGGGCGGAATGATCTGATAAACCGGAACACGTTTGCAGTATTGTTCCAGAATCATGTGCGTCAGCCCGGTTTTTCCGGAATAGCGATTGCCGCTGATCATCACCACCCCTCCGGTTCCACCGCGAAAACGTTGAATGGCCTTTTCCGCCTGACGTAATTCGGCTTTTCTTCCCACCCAGAAGTTTTTGTTGGGAATGTGTTCACCCAGAAACAATTGTTTATAGTGAAAGGGCAGTGCATTCAGAACATCATGTCCGGGCATCATGGTATCCAGAATGTTCCGCACCGTATGCAGTTCGCCATGAATATGGTTCATTTGCTGCCAACGTTGCGCTTTCAGCAAACTTTCATTTTTATGGTAAATCAAACGTACCAGCGTTGATTCAAAGGCTTCGTAGAGTTTTTCTCGTTTCTCACCCACATTGGACAACATGCGCTTGCCTTCCTGTTGTCGGATATAACGTTTGAGATCACGGGAAGACTGAATGATGAGGAATGGATTGAGTTTGTCCGAGGTCAGTTTGAGCTGTTTTTCAAACAATTCATCGAGTTCATGCTGGATGAGGGTGATTTGTTCCTTTTCACGTAAAATGCGGGTTTTCTCCTGCTCCAGCCAGAGTTCCAGCGTTTTGTCACTGTCAGCATCGCTTTGCAATTCCCTGGAACCTCTGTTGAACAGTATCAGCCTGCGGGTGTCATGGATGTTCTGATTGGCATTTTCCAGCAGGGGCACCGCGTGTTCGAGATAGGCTTCCAGTGGTTCTATCAAGTCTGAATAAATAAAATACTCGACCAGTTCCCGGAGATAAATGGTAAGCACCTCCATCTTGCTGAACTGCCCCTCCTGAAAGGATTGTAACGAAACATTGCTGATGGTGTCCATGGATTCCGGCAGAGTTTCCAGGGCCGGTCTCAGTTCGTTGATCATGTTTTCCACAAGTTCATGGGTATCAATCGAAATTTTTCCATCATAATGAGCCACATTGACGCCGGAAGTTTCAGCCACCGGATTCAGGGTTTTTCTGGATAAATCCTCCACAAACACATCAATTTTATCAATAAGCTGGTTTTCGATGCTCAGCAGCAGATCCTGTTCAAATTTCTGAATAATGATGGTCATGCGCCGTTGAAAAGAAACCAGAAACAAATCCATTTTCAGCACTTCCAGCAACAGTGTCTGATTGTGTTTCCAGGTTGCGGGATAGTCATCTATTCCGGCGATCAGGTTTTCTTCATGAGTGCGCTTTTTCATCTGTTTCAACCGGCCCGAACTTCCGGGGATCCAGGCTTCCTGAATCAGTGATTGAATGGCGTTACCACAGGATTGTAGCAATTGAGTCTGATAATGTTCAAACATACTGTCATTGATTTGCTGAAGTGCTTCCTGGTGTTTCTCAAGCCGGGTTTCATGACGGGTGATCAGTTCTCCATTCAAGGCATTGCCTGTTCCCTGCTTTTCCAGGTGTCCCAGGGTGTCCCGGATGGTATGGCAGAGATTTTGAAGTTCCCTGACAAGTTTGTAATGCTGAAGACCCACAGCCTGCAATCCCGGCCACAGCGTCGAACCGCGTTTCTGTTGAAAATAATAATGAATCAAGCCTTTCAGGGACAAGTTGGCTTGTGGCGGAACATGGCGCCAGCGTATCTTTTGGCGAGTCACCCATTTAAGCGTTTTCAGTCTGAAATCATCATGCCGTTGGGGTTCAAAATTTTCTTCAGGATAAAGCACCTGTAGTGACTCCGGATAATCCTGAATCAGTTTGCCGATGGTTCCGGTCCACCAGGTCAAACCATTATCCCAGAATTCCATTTGATGTTTCAGGGCTTCGTCTTCAAATTCAGAAACGTTGCGCAATAATTGAAACAGAATATCGCCCTGTATCTTGGAAACAATTTTTTTATTTCGTAGATCATCGCCTTTTCCAATCTGTTTGGAAAAGCGGTTCAGTCCCGCATAACCGACTTCCGTCAGCGCATTGATGAGTTCCTGATTTTTTTTACGTAGAGGCAATACATAAAATTCCATATATTGTTTCAGTGCTTCTTCAATCTGCGCAATCAACCGGTTGATATACTGCGACAACTGCGGGTCAGGCGGCAATTCAATTTTTTCATGTTCCGTAAACTGACTCAAGGACAACGCCAAAGCCTGTTCCTGCCCGGTCACTCCGGAGGTTTGATGCCATTCAATGCCCGTAGCGACTTCATTGAAAAAGGAGGAGGCATGAATCAACAGGGTAGGCCCCAGCGAAGACAGCAGATTGTTGGTGGACTTAATCATCTGACCTGCGTTGGTCTCATTCATCAACGGCATTCCCAGAATGGTCAGATCCGCTGAGCCTGATTGTTCTGACAAAATTTGGGGAAATGGTTTTTGTTCAATGGCGTTGTTGATGATGTTGATGGTGGCATCCAGTCGTGCGTCATCCAGCAATTTTTTCATGTTTTTGTAAATGGTATCCACCATGGCGCTGGTTTCGGTCATGATCAGGAAACGAACTGTCGTATCACGCCATTCAGGGGACAATAACAAAAATTTAACCAGCATCAGGCTCAGATTTCCATTATTTCCCGCGCCACGCCACCAGACATCAATCTGTTTACGCTCGCCAAAACCACGTTCAGAATTATATTCAAGAAACAACAGATTATAATCCAGTTGTGTCAGGGTCTGGATCATGTGTCCGAATTTTTCAGGGTTCCGGGTTTCGCCCCCCCAGCCCATCAGAATGGAATTAGGGTCAATGCCTGAAAATCCATACGTTTGAGCGATATTTTCAATGCCCTGGTAAATATCCTTGCATTCCTGTTTGCGGATGAACACGCCCGGTATGGATTCATCTTCAGAGACCACAATCTGTTTGGAGCGGGGAAACAGAATTTTGGCGGTCGGATTTTCAACCAGATCAAAATCAGACAGCATGCCCATCTGTCCGATGGTCCATTTTCCGAATTCCATCAGATAGGGCCTGGCCTGAGAACCGCCACTGAACAACAGAAGGTTTGGCCTCCAGTTCTGACTTTGTGAATCGCTCTTACTCAACTTGAACAAGCCCTGTCGCACCAGCGCTCCCCAGACTCCGGCCCAGATATCACCGACGCTGGTCATTTCCTTGCGTTTGAGATAGGAAAAAACTCCGGTCAGGATCACAGTCCCCCCAACCATTGCGACCAGATCCAGTTCCAGCATGATGATCGCACATGAAAGCGCGCCGATGATACTCAGAATTCTGGGGGTTCGGAACGATGGTCTGAAATCAGGACTGGCCCAGCTTTCAATGGCGCAGGTCAGATTGAGAAAACCATAGGTGGTGAGAAAAAAAATTGAAACAATCCGGGCAATGACATCCAGTTCTCCAATGAGAATTCCTGCTTCAGCAATCAGGAATGTCAGCATCAGCGCGTTGCGGGGTTCATTGTCTTTTCCATGTCCCTTGCCAAATATCGCGGGAGTGATTTTATCAATGGATGTCGCCTGCAAAATACGGGGGGCGCCAAGGATACTTCCAATCGCGGAAGACACGGTGGCTGACCAGATTCCGGCAATAACCAGCGGAGGATACAGCGAAGCTTCCAATAGGATTTTCGGATTATTGACCAGGGCCTCAGGCATGATTCTGAACCCCAGAAAAATGGCAATTCCCATATAAATCACCAATCCCAGCGCAATGGCGATGATTGTGCCCAGCGGGATGGATTTCTTGGGATCTTCGAGGTCGCCTGACATGGAAACACCCGCTTCAAAACCTGTCACTGCCGGGAAAAAGATACCAAATAAAATCATCATGCCCGGCGCATTGTCCATGGGCATCAAATGCGGTGACTCCGGAATTTGGGGCGGGGTTCCCAAAAATACGGACAACAGTGACAGGGCGATGGTCACCATAATGAAATACTGGCTTTTTACCGCTAGGGAGGTGCTGATAAACGTCAGGGTGGTGACCGCCAGCAACGAGACAGTTCCCGCGATTCGAATGTTATTGATGGTTTGCTCCCAGCCCCAGAATCCCAGAAAACTTTCGGAAAAACCAATCAGATACAGACTCACGCTGAAAGACAGTCCCACGAACAACGCCAGTCCCAGTGTTCCGCCAATCGGGAGACCCAAACTTCTGGAAATCATGAAATAGGAACCGCCACCTTCTACTTTTTTATCCGTAGCGATCGTTGAAATGCTCAAACCTGTCGTCACTGAAATCACATGCGCGATCACAATGATTCCGACAGTCATATAAATCCCGGCATTGCCTGTGATCCAGGGCAGGCGCATGTACATGATCACACCGAGAATTGTCAGGATCGAAGGAGTGAACACGCCTCCGAAGGTACCAAATTTTTTTGAGGACATACGGTTACAGGTGTTGAAATTTTTATAAAAGACTGACAACAGATAAACAGCGACTCTCAGGATGTGTGTGTATCATGGTGCCTTTGAGAGTTGCAATGAGTAACTTTTTACCAACAGAACAATCAAGGAGAGTTTATGTCACAAGAAGATTATTACGTGGAAGCCGCCCAGAAAGGGAATCTGGAGGTCGTCCGGGAACTGGTTGAAAAAATGACCCATGCCGCCGCCCTGGAAGGGCATTATGAACTGGTCAAACTGCTGGTCAACCATCGAACTGATATTGATCAGGTCCTGTTGAAAGCCGCAAGTCGGGGGCATTTGAAAATTGTGAAGCTTTGCCTCAAACAGGGGGCCATTCCTGATCCCTGGGATGACAACAAATGGACTCCCCTGATGTGGGCCGCCTATCGGGGCCATGATGACCTGGTGGAACTTTTACTGGAAGCCGGAGCAAATCCTAATGTTTCTGATGACGCACAGCGGTCGCCCCTCAGTCTGGCGAATCAGCGACAGCACAAAAAAATCACCAAACTCCTGAAAAAAGCTGGCGCAAAATAAAAGTTCCATCATTCATCAGTTGTTTATGTGATGCGATATTTGAATATATGGATCAAATTCCAGCATGGTTGAAATGAATCACGACCGATACAGCCTCTCATTCACATCAGGGACACTTTTTCATCAGAATTCGGTGCAATTGGTGGAACTTTTTTTTGTTTCGAGAGACTGGGTGCGTGTCCGGGAGGAGGTTATCCTTCGTAATTTGTTGCAGTCCCGAACCCAAAACGCGCTGAAACGAATCTGCCGCGAAATCATGATTATGGCATAGGAGAAAAAAATATAAGGAACTGGATAAACTCACTCAGGCGGTTAGAAGGAAAAACTGGATATTAGGATTTAACCCTGCTATTGATCCCCTGCATGAATGGCGGAAATCAGGAATCACTCCTTTGCTGATTATTGGTGCTCCGGTTTCACTGGTTCAGGCAATGGCAGGTCATGCCAATCCACAAACCACCCTGAAGCATTATACCAATAAAAAACACATGTTGGAACAATCTCTGGCTTTGCCTCGAATCGTACACAGAAAAAGAATCAGATAAAATAGCGCTTATTTATCAACAAATTATGAATGAGTGAAAGTGGGACTGAAAATCCTCGTGTCGGAGGTTCGATTCTCTCTCTGGCCACCTTCTTCAAGCCTTGAAAACACAGGCATTCCAAAATTCTAATAAAAATCTCAAGAGTTGTAAGTTTTCAGTTATCAGCCTTCAGCTTTTCGTAAATCATTGAAATTAAATTTTTTATGAACATCAAACTTTCAAAGCAACTTTTAGGCTTATATAAAAACCATACTAATTTCAATTAGTTCAAAAAATTGAAAGCTGAGAACTTACCACTGTCGAGTAAAAATCAATACACGACATAATACGAATCGAGAGTGCTTCAGTATGTGGGTCTAAACGGTATAAATTTCCATAAATGCCCGGATATTTATCCAAAACACCTTCAGCGGACTCTGGTCCGGAATTTTGTGCCTATACCAAAAATTTGATTCTAAATATCAAAGGAAAACTTTAGAAAGATCCCGTGTGTGGGGATTTGCCATGCCTCAAATTCAACAAAATTATTCAGGATGAAAAACCATGATCAGTACAAATAATATTAGTTTAAGCTTTGCGGGTAAAAAACTTTTTGATGAAGTTAATATTAAATTCACACCGGGAAATTGTTACGGACTGATTGGCGCGAATGGTGCCGGGAAATCAACTTTTCTCAAAATTCTTTCAGGAAAAATTGAAAGTAATTCTGGAACCGTCAGTATCACCCCGGGGAACCGATTATCCGTTCTGGAGCAAGATCATTTTGCCTATGATGAATATCAGGTGTTCAAAACAGTACTCATGGGAAATAAAAAACTGGTGGAAATCATGGAGGAAAAAGAGGCTATTTATCTGAAACCTGATTTTTCTGAGGAAGATGGTTTAAGAGCCGCGGATCTGGAAACCGCTTTTGCGGAAATGAATGGCTGGGAAGCAGAATCCGAAGCCGAAAAATTATTGGCGGATTTAGGGATAAAACAGGAAGATTTTACCAAATATATGAAAGACATGAAGGAAGATGATAAATTAAAGATTCTTCTGGCCCAGGCTCTTTTCGGGCAACCTGATATTCTGTTACTGGATGAGCCCACCAACCATCAGGATATCAAGACAATCAACTGGCTTGAGAACTTTTTGCTGGATTTCAAAAACACTGTCATCGTGGTGTCCCATGATCGCCATTTTTTGAACAAAGTTTGCACGCATATGGCAGATATCGACTTTGGCAAGATCACTGTTTATACGGGAAATTATGATTTCTGGAGAACATCGTCTGAATTAGCCCAGACACTTCGTTCTGACGCAAAGAAAAAAAATGAAGACAAGGCCAAAGAGTTGAAAAGCTTCATTCAGCGATTCAGCGCAAACGCGTCCAAAGCACGACAAGCGACATCCAGACAAAAACAGTTGGAAAAACTGGATTTGAAGGATTTACCTGTTTCCACACGAAAATATCCCTTTGTGCATTTTGAACCCAAACGGGAATTGGGAAAAAATATTTTAACGGTTGAGGGCTTGAGCAAAACGATCGACGGTGTAAAACTTCTCGATAATATAAGTTTTTCCCTATACAAAGATGACAAGGTGGTTTTTTTGGGAAATAACGATATTGCCAAGACGACTCTGTTTCAGATATTAATGGGAGAACAACAAGCTGATTCTGGAAGTTATGTGTGGGGACCCAGCACGACTCAAGGCTATTTCCCCAGTGATAACTCGGCCTATTTTGATGCCGGGCAATATGATTTGATCAACTGGTTAAGGCAATATTCCGAGGATCAGGATGAATCCTTCATACGTGGATTTTTGGGGAAAATGCTCTTTTCCCGGGATGAATCCCTTAAAAAGACCAATGTTCTTTCGGGGGGCGAAAAAGTACGTTGTATGCTGGCGAAAATGATGGTTTCCGGGGCAAATACTTTAATTCTGGATGGACCCACAAATCATCTGGATCTGGAAAGCATTACTGCCGTCAATGAAGGCTTACGGCGTTTTAAAGGCGCGTTGTTGTTCACTTCACATGATCACGAATTCATTCAAACCGTGGCAAACCGAATTATTAATATTGATGTCACAATCACAGTCGATCAGTACAGCACCTATGATGAGTTCCTTGAATCTAAAAATATAAAATAACACGCCTCGTATGCTTGATTTCCGCTTGACGCTTGTTAAACTCTCATTGTAGTTCTTAAATAGACTGTTTTTATCAAGAAAAACAGCTATTGTCGCACCATTCCAGACAGGATGACACATGAAGTTCAGCATTAATCTGAAAATCAACGGATTGAATATTTTTTTACTTGGATTGATCCTGCTCAATGTATTTGCGGCATACTCCAACTTTAAGGAAATTGGCAGGGAATCACAACAGATCAGTCGTCTTGTTGAGCGTAACAATCAGGTTCTGGCCAATCCAAACCTTGATTTTCTGGAAATGCAGGAAACGATGGTTCAATCCAATCAGGAATTCACCAAAATTGCTGAAACCATCTATCATCTGGAAAATCGTGCGGTGCGTTTGCAGTTTCTCATACTGATCTTCAATGTGCTGGTTGGCATCGCACTCAGTATTATTCTGTCCCGGCAAATAACCAATCCCCTGAAACATACCATTCTGCAATTAAACCATATTGCCAAGGGAAACCTCACACAGCCCAGTCTGCATATCACAACCAGCGATGAAGTCGGAGAAATCGCGGAAGCCCTGAATTCCATGAAAAAAGATCTCACACGCACCTTCAGCAATGTGCTGAAAACCGGGCTTGAGGTTGAAAAAGTGGCTCATGCCATGACCCAATCCGCTAACAGAACCAGTAGCAGTGTCAAAACCATCGTGACCGGTGCGGACAATCAGGCCAAAACTGTGAAGGAAGCATCGTCATCCATGGATGCCATGAATACCACCATCCGGCATGTGACGAACAGCACTCATGAAGCCTTGTCTTCAGCCAGGGCTGTCAGCAAGCAGGCTCGAGATGGAGAAATTGCGGTAACACATACTGTGGAGGCCATGAAGCAGATCGAGGAGAGCTCCGGGAAAATTGAAGCGATTGTCGCTGTTATTACCGATATCACCAATCAAACCAATCTGCTGTCCCTGAATGCCGCCATCGAAGCCGCCAAAGCGGGCGAAATGGGAAAAGGATTTGCCGTTGTCGCTGATGAAATTCGTCACCTTGCCGAACGATCCGCAGGGGCCACCCAGGAAATTTTTGATCTGATCACTGAAAGTACGGAACGGGTCAATAATGGAACAGAACTGGTGGAAAATACAGGACGCGCGCTAAAAGATATTTTGAACAGTGTTCAGAAAGCCAGCGGATTGATTGACACCATCGCGGATTCAATTTCCAAACACCGGGAAGAAATTATTCATGTGGAAGACACACTCAAAATTCTGGACAATATCAGCCAGAATACGGTCACCAGCGCGGGGCGCTTGTCCCACACCACACAGGAACTGGACCACACGACCAATTATCTGGAAAATGTGGCGACACGGTTGCATTCTATCATTGAACAGTTCAAATTGCCTCACGATGAATGATCTCAGCCGAGTTAATGTTGTCCAGAATTGAGAGCCTGCGAAATGAGGTGTTTCTGAATTTTCCCCATCGCGTTTCGGGGCAGGCTGTCGGTGAATAAGTATTTTTTCGGAATTTTATATGCCGCCAAATTTTTTTGGCAAAATGATTTCACCAGAGTGTCATCCACAGGAACACTGCCTTTTTTGACCATCACCGCACACACCACTTCGCCCCACTCCTCATTCGGAATCCCGACAACGGCGCATTCACTGATACCTTCGAGAGATTCGATGACGTGTTCGATCTCACCCGGATAAATATTGAATCCTCCGGAGATGATCAATTCCTTGATCCTGCCAACAATCCGCAAGTATCCGGACGCATCGTAACAACCGGAATCACCCGTGCGGAACCAGCCCTCATGAAAACAGGCTTTCGTTGCGTCTTCACGGCGATAATATCCTAAAAACACATTGGGACCTTTGATCTCAATTTCTCCTATTTGGCCAGTAGCGCATTCTTTTCCAGTGGCATCCATCAGACGCAGTTGAATTCCCTCCAGTGGCAACCCCACCGTTCCCGGTCTCTGTTCCCCCTGATAAGGATTTGTGGTGTTGATCATCGTTTCTGTCAGGCCATAACGTTCAACAATCCGATATCCTGTTCGTGCATGGAACTGGTCAAACAAGGCCTGACTCAACGCGGCTGAACCTGAAGTGAATAAGCGCATGGCAGAATGTCTCAATTCCTCCAGGCGGGATGATTGGGCAAAACGGGCATACATGGTGGGAACCCCCATGAACAGGGTGATCCGTTGTCTGATGATAAGATCCAATACCACATCGACGTCAAAGGCTGTCATGATATGAGCGGAGTGTCCCCGAATGAAACATCCAAGCAACCCCAGCATCAATCCATGAACATGAAACATGGGTAAACTGAGTAGCAAGTTGTCGTTGGGGGTGATTTCCCAATTTTGGAACAGGCTCTGTAGATTGGAAACAATATTGCCATGGGTGAGGCATGCCCCTTTAGGTTGACCTGTCGTGCCGGACGTGTAGCAGATATAGGCGATTTGATCGGCGTTTTCTGCCGGGGTTGGTGCAGATTCCCCTGACAAAAACAGATTAGCGTATTCCGCTGGATGGGCTTGGAGATCGATCCATTTTTTCAGAGATGGCAGTTTCTTCAGAGGTTCCGCATGGGACTGCTGAAAAAATCCGTCAGTGAACAGCATGGTCGCTTCGGAATCCTGCAGAATGTAGTTTAGTTCTCGTGCTGTGAATCTGGGGTTCAACGGGAGCGCTATTGCACCGGAATGAATGACAGCCAGGTGGAGAAGCGCCAGTTCCAGACCGTTTGGAAGGCAAATCGCGACAATAGAACCTGACGAAATACCTGATCGCATCAACCCTTGTGACAATTGCAGGGCTGAATCATTCAAATTCTGCCAGGAAATAAAAAAATCGGGAAAACTCAGTCCCTGATGGGGATATTGTCGGACGGTTTTCTCAAAACATTGTCCCAGTGTGAGCATGATTTACATGAGTGGTGGAGTAGATTGTTCCTTGAGGGCTGTGCGTTGTGTGCCCAGAATCGCATTGAATGTTTTCACAAAACTACTGCGGAACCGTTCAAAATACTTATGAGCCTGGAATGGATCCGAGGAGGGCATTTCGAGGGTGTAAACCGGAATTTTCCATTCATCGCCATAACGTCCGAGGCTTCCGGGAAAGGTGCGGTAATCCTTATAGACAAACTGACTTTCTTCAGTAAATTGAACAGCCAGGGCATTGGCTTTTTCGTTCACTTCCTGGACAGCCTTGTCATCAATCGATTCATCCATATAATCCAGATCAAGAAAATTGAGCGGAGAATGGATGGAAAACAGTTTATCCGGAGAATAGGTGCTCATGAGGGAAATCAAAAACTGGTTTTCCGGCTCGGAATTAGCCAATTCGCCGGGATAAAGCCGCTTGTCACGCTGATAATGTCGACCCCACGCCTTTTGTGCCATTTGATACCAGTCACTGGTCGGAAGGTTCCGGTTGAGATCAATTCGATTTGCGTTGGTTCGTGTTTTATACTGCCCGAAAAAGCCGTCAGGATTGATAAGCGGCACAATAACCAGTTTTGTTTTGAGAGCTGATGGATTTTCTTTCAACCACTGAACCAGTCTGAAACATTGATAAGAAGTATTTTCATCCGAATGGACGCTACAAATGAGCAGGGAGGTCGGAGCTTTTTCTCCAATGATTGTGTAAATCAACGGACGTCCCTGAACTGAAAAAAAATTATTCTGCCATTCTTCAGGCTTGCAATCAATGTCTTGCCAGCGCAATTTTTTGAATTCCTGATTCAAATCCTGACAATATTGTTCTACGGTATGACGCCCCTCAGGCGATTTCACAGTTTGCACATAGTCCAGGTGCACCCATCCCATGTGATCGCGTTCAAACTGGATCATTCCCCAGGAATCCTGTCGCTGTAATAATTCAAACTGCTGTCCCCAATAGACACGGCCAATCCGGTTCCCATCCGGTTCATGCCTGACATTCAGGACATCACCTGTCACCAACACCAACTCACCTGCGGAGACGATCGTGATACACAAATACAGGGCAACGCTCCAGATGATCATCGGCCGGAGATAGTTCAAAAATTTCATGCTGTTGTCATTATTTGGATGATTCATAGCGGGCAAAAATATTTAGGGTGCTGTGTATAAAACAAACCCAATCTGAAAATTTTAGTTTGTAAAGGTTCCTCACGTTGTTCGGGATGACAGCGGGTTGACTGTGTCATTTCGAGCTGAAGATGAGAAATCATGAGAAAAAACTCTGAAACGGCAATCACTATCTTAAATTAGTGGTTCCATATTCAGTAATCAAGAGTTTATTGTTCAAGCATGATGCCATCGGCGAACAATGCTTCAATACTGTTCCACAGAGAGTGAATCTCTTTTTTGAGCAGAGGACAGGATTCGATTTGATTCACAATTGCCTTGAGATCAGAGGTGGTGTCTATGTCAATTTCCACAGGTAGCGTTTGATACGAAATTCCTGCATGTTTGCAACGGTCACATATTTGAGTGAAATCAACGCCTTGACTCCAGGTAATTCCATGCTTCATAAGTCCCAGCGGTTGTTGGTATCCTGCCAGATAAATTCCCCCACCCTTGTCTGGTCCCAAAACCATTTGGTTGTGTTCCAGTTGTGCAAACGCCGCGTCAATATGGTTTACAGAAAGAAATGGCGTATCACTTCCTGTCAGTACCAGTGAGTTGTATCCACGAAAATGAAACATTTCAAAACAGTGTTCCATCAAATTCCCGATATCTCCTGAAATTTCAGGGATTAGCTCACAATGAACCCGTTGCAGTCCAAACATTTCTTTGAAATTCGACAATCCCTGCTTGTCCGTGCCGCCCACCAGAACAAACCAGTCGACATGATGAAGGGTTTCCAGTCGGAGCATTAAATCTTTCAACAGTGCAATATAGATATCAAGAGCCTGGTGCGTTGATAGTGCGGGATTTGAATAGTCGGGGTTGCACAATCGGGTCTTTACAGTCCCGATTTTGGGAAAACGCGCAAAGGTAATTCCGACATGCCTTGTTGTTTCCATAATTTTTCGATTGACCTTTGGTGACGCTTTTCTTAGAAGCATGGGTGTCCCACCGACATTCTGAACATTTTGCAACTTTAATGGAGAGAAACGCTATGGATTCTGCTTATGTGACACGCAGACTGCACAGTCTCACAGGAATTATCCCTGTCGGGCTGTTTCTGGTATACCATCTGTATCTGCAGTTATTTCTGCATGCGGGTGCCGACATTTACAATGCCAAAGTGAACAGTTTCTATGACAGTCCACTTGCGATCTGGATTCTCGTTTTTCTGGTGTATCTGCCTTTGTTATTCCACACTATTCTTGGTATCAAGCTGGCTGTGCAAGCAAAGATCCAGCCAACCTACAAATATTTCAATCATTTACTGTACTGGCTTCAGCGTTTGAGTGGTGCCGGTGTATTTCTTTTTATCGGAGGTCATCTGTTTTTTACCAAAGTTCAACCCATGCTTGCCGGTACATGGGGCGCACATTGGCAACATCTGAATGAAGGCTATCACTCACCAACAGCATTGGTCACCAAGGCTGTTTATGTATTCGGAATTCTGGGTGCGACCTTTCACTTTTCAAACGGCATCAACACTTTCTGCATGACATGGGGAATTGCCCTGACCGCCAAGGCACAGGACAGAATTCGTTCTATCAGCATTCTTGTGTTTGTTCTCCTCACCATCAGTGCTTATTATGCAATATCTGCAATCTGGTAATAGCCTGTATAACCCGGGTATTTTATAACCCGCTCAAAAAGGAGTTTTATTTATGGCAAAACAACGTGTAATTGTAATTGGCGGCGGACTGGCAGGATTAGCGGCCACCATGAAACTTGCGGAACAGGGAATGCCGGTATTGCTGGTTTCGTTCCTTCCGGTCAAAAGATCTCATTCGGTGTGCGCACAGGGGGGAATCAACGGTGCTGTCAATATCAAGGGTGAAGGCGATTCACCGGAAATTCATTTTTACGATACGGTCAAGGGGGGAGATTTTCTGGCCCATCAACCGCTTTGTAAGGATATGTGCTACAATGCGCCATTTGTCATCAATCTGATGGCTCGCATGGGAGTAACCTTCAACCGCACCCCGGAAGGAAATCTGGATTTCAGACGTTTCGGCGGAACCCTCCACCACAGGACAGCTTTCGCAGGTGCGACCACTGGTCAACAGTTGCTGTATACACTTGATGAACAGGTTCGGCGCTATGAAGTTGAAGGGCTTGTTGAAAAACTGGAATGGCACGAATATCTGGGGGCTGTTCAGGATGATACCGGTCGTTGTGTCGGCGCAGTGATCCATAATCTGCGCTCCGGAGAAATTCAGGGCGTTCGCGGAGACGCTGTGATTCTGGCCACAGGTGGACCCGGACTGGTTTATGGACGGTCAACCAACTCCATGGTCTGCACAGGAACAGCCACCACCTCAGCCTATCTGCAAGGCGCAAAATATGGCAATGGTGAATTCATTCAGATTCATCCCACCGCGATTCCCGGGCAGGATAAACTCAGGCTTATGAGTGAATCCGCACGAGGTGAAGGTGGACGTGTCTGGGTTCCAAAAAAGAAGGGCGACACCCGACCACCAAAGGAAATTCCAGAAGCCGAACGCTATTATTTTCTGGAAGAACGCTATCCACTATTTAAAAACCTGGTTCCACGCGATGTGGCTTCCCGTGAAATATATGACATCTGCATCAATCAGGATTTGGGTGTTGGTGGAGAAAACAGGGTCTATCTGGACCTGACCCATCACTCTCGAGAATTTCTGGATCGTCGACTTGGCGGAATTTTGGAAATCTATGAAAAATTCACCGGTGTGGATCCACGTGAAAATCCGATGGAAATCTTTCCTGCTGTTCATTATTCCATGGGTGGAATCTGGACCGATTATGAAGCCTCTAAAGATGGAAGAATCAATCATCAGTCTCCACGCAATCAGATGACCTCCATTCAGGGACTTTATGCCGCGGGTGAAGCGGATTATCAATATCATGGCGCAAACCGTCTGGGCGCAAACTCACTGCTGAGTTGCATCTATGCTGGTATGATGATGGCTCCCGGTGTGATGAATTATGTTAAAAATGTGCCTCAATCCGCAGACGGCATGGCTAACACTATTTTTGAAAACGCCGCAAAACAATGGAATGAACGTTATACTTCCATCAAAAAAATGAAAGGTAAGGAAAATCCCTACGAACTTCATGCTGAACTTGGTGAACTCATGATTGCCAATGTTCTCATTGTTCGTGAAAACAAACGGTTGGAAGCGACATTGGATAAAATCAATGAAATGGAAGCCCGCTGGAAAAATATTGCCTGTGTGGATACCTACGAATGGAACAATCCCGTTCCGAGTTTCATCAATCAGTTATACAACATGATCCATTTGTCCCGGATCATCACCAAAGGCGCATTGCTGAGAGATGAGTGCCGTGGTGCCCATTCCAAACCAGCCTTTGACCTGAATCAGCCTTCTGACTTCAAACCGGAAAGCTATCTGAAATATCTGGATCAGAAAAAGAATGGTGGTGTCAAAGCAGACAATTTCAAACCAGATCATCTGGATTATATGATAAAGTTTGAAGCCAACAATGAAAAATGGTTGAAAAGCACAATTGCGGTTAATAACAATGGCCAGCCTGATATCAGTTATGAAGAAATCAACACATCGCTGGTCACCCCACGTCCTCGTAAATATGATTGATCGGAGGTAAAATGTCTGAAAAAACAGTCACAATTAAAATTCAGCGCCAGGATTCACAAAGTAGCCAGCCTTACTGGCAAACATTTGTGATTCCGCGCAAACCCAATGCGAATATTATTTCCTGTCTGATGGACATTCGAAAAAAGCCTGTCACGACAGAAGGCCAACAGGTCACTCCCGTGGTTTGGGATTGTAATTGTCTGGAAGAAGTCTGTGGCGCCTGCACCATGGTGATCAACGGAAAAGTCCGTCAATCTTGCAGTACACTGGTTGATAAACTTGAAGAGCCGATCACACTGCAACCCATGAGCAAGTTTCCGGTGGTTCGGGATCTGATGGTGGACCGTTCCAGAATGTTTGAAGCCCTGAAACGTGTGAAGGCCTGGATCAATGTGGATGGATTCCATGATTTAGGCACTGGTCCCAAAATTCCTGAGAAACAACAGCAAGTGGCGTATAAGCTTTCAGAATGCATGACTTGCGGTTGTTGTGTGGAAGCATGCCCGCAGTTCACCAAGGGTGGTGATTTCATTGGTGCGGCCGCAATCAGCCAGGCGCGGTTGTTCAATATGAATCCCACGGGAGAATACAATGCGGATGAACGTCTGGACGCTCTCATGCAGAAAGGTGGAGTCGCTGATTGTGGCAAAGCCAAAAACTGTGTGGAAGTTTGCCCCAAGTCCATTCCCCTCACAGAATCCATCGCCGAGATGGGACGTCAGACCAGTCGACGTTTCTGGAAATCTTTGATTCGCATCTGATTTAAGATAACCTGAAAGACGATCGTTTAAACAGCGATCGTCTTTGTTCATCTCTAACTCATTACCTTTGTGCAAGAAATTTTTTGATAGTGGTAGCCGTAACCTCTGGATTTTCCAGGTGCAAGTGATGCCCACCAGATAAGGAAACATGAGTTAGGTTTTTTACATGCTGATATCGTATTTCCATAGCATCCCGTTGTGGAACAAAACCTGTATCTGACGTCAGTAACAGCACAGGAGCTGTTATTTCGTCGATAAAGGCCAACACCTGTTCTTGAGTCAGTCTGAGACGAGACGGCACTTTCCATCGACGATCCAGATTCCAGGTAACGCCATTCTCACAAGCAATGGTGCCTCGTTGTGCCAGAGGCCTTGCCGCCTGTTCAGAAAGATTTCCCGCCTTCTGTCTGATTTTAACAGCCTGCTCCAGTGCTATGACCGATGGTTTCAATTCTCTGGTTTTGTGCAATTGCCATTGGGTAATGGAGTCCCTTAACAATTGCGGTGCGGCTTGGGGCAATTCTGTTAACGGACCAAGTCCCTCAATCAGAATCAGTAGGGAAATCCTTTCGGGAATAGTTCCTGCTGTAAGAGTGGCAACACCTGCCCCCATTGAATGTCCCATCAGGATGAACTGATCCCATCCCAGTTGATGAGCAATTTCGATCACCAGTTGTACCAGATCAATGAAGTGGAAAAAAGTGCCTTCAGGGAACGATTCCGACCAGCCATTTCCGGGAAAATCAACAGCCACAACTTCAAAGTCATCCAGCAATGGAGCCAACAGGTCATACGTCCCTGCATTATCCAGCCAGCCATGCAAGGCAAGAATCGGTGGATTGCCCGCGATTCCCCACCGTTTCGCGGCCAGTTTTAACCCGGAAATTTCAATCGTAATTTCTACAGCGTGATTCATTGGCGTATCTTTTCAGAAGTTTATTGTTGCCTTGTGTTTCAATTCGTTGAAGCTCATGTCATCCACCACTTCAAGATGCCTGATTTCGTCTTCAATTTTGGTTTGTACCCATTGATATTTTTTCAGCAGTTCCTGATATTCCTTGCATTTTGAGCGACCGGCAAGTTTTCGCCACCATGGCAGAGACTCAAACAATTGATGCATCTGATGCCAGAGCATCTCACGATGATGACACCCTTTGTCATATTCCTGTTGTTCCTGTTTGAAGCGTTCCCTGTATTTTTCAGTGAGTTGGAATAATTCTTCCAATTCTTTTGTATTCGCTTGCGCTTCAGAAATTTTTCTTAATTTCAGCAATTCCTTGAGTGTTTTGAATTCGGGCGTTTTTTTATGAGGGAACACAGCCAGTGGGTCTTTTTCTCCAGTAAGCCATCGGACAAAACTCACCAGCAAAATAATGCCGGTAACAATCACCAGCAGATAGGCATAAAAGGACAATTCCAGCAAAATTCCCAGGCTACGGTTATCCATGCTTGCAAGATCCTTTCAAACGAATTAAGGTGAGGGGGCCAAAGCCTGAAACACAGTCGCTGGTATCGCAAGATGCTGGAGGAAAGTCCGGGCAACACAGAGCGTAGTGCTGGCTAACGGCCAGGCAGAGTGATCTGACGGAAAGTGCAACAGAAAATATACCGCCGATGGCAATTCGCACAGGTAAGGTTGAAATGGCAGGGTAAGAGCCTACCGCAGGGCTGGTAACAGCACTGGCAATGAAAACCCCACTCGTTGCAAGTCCAAATATAATCGCATTCAGGTGGCTCGCCTGGCGGTTGGGTAGGACGCAAGAAGTTGTTGGTAACAGCAACTCCAGATAAATGGCTGTGACCATTTCCAATGGTACAGAACCCGGCTTATTGAAGACTTTGGCATCTATTTTTTCTTTTTTACTCTGGCCCATTCTTCATAGCTCTTCACATAATCTGACACTACTTTTTCAAGTGGAAGTTGCAGAGCCTTGACATACCCATTGAGATATCCCCTCAGGTAGACTATCGCTTTAAATTCAGGAAAATCGTTTTGTTCAATCGCCTGTAAAAAATGTTCCCGAATACAGGTTTCCATAGAAACTTCATGTAATGTGATATGTTTAAGTTCCCGGATATGCTTTAAGATTTCCCCATCGAACGTCATCACTGAATCCAGAAATTTCTGAATAGTTTCATCCGCTACCTGATTTTTGGAAATAAGATTTCTCCGGTTCTCCTCACGTTTCAGCATATTCGCATGCAGCATTTGATCCGAGGCCTGTTCGGGCGTTTTTTTCGGACTGCTTTCTTTGAAGACTGGAATTGGTATCTGTTTATCAATGTTTTGTACTACGGTGGTTCCAACCTCTTTTTCAGGATATGGATATTCCTGAACAGGCACTGACGGTCGATCAATCTTATAGGATTTTCTGGGGAAAATATTTCCAGACATTACCGTTTTCTGGGGAAGTTCATAGGCCGTATGAACGGTTTGGTCGGCTCTTACCGCAAGTATATGATAATCATTGGTCAGATTCGTGTTTTGAATAGAGGTACTGGACGGTAAAGTTTCTTGAGTTCCGGTTACTTCTGCTGGCTCATTGGCAGTTCGGAATAATTTTTGATCGTATTCACGGCGTGAAACAGGATCTTTTAACGTCATGTAGGCCAAAGAAATTCTTCGTAAGATCTGATCATTTTCTTCGTCAGAAAAGAGCGAGTACGTCGCAAGTGAATTTTCGTGAAAGGTCTGCATGGCCATTTCATAGGCAATACGAACTTCTTCAGTGGTTGCCTTGTATGACAAGTTGAGGATTTGATAGAAGTTCTCAATATCTTGAACTGTCTCTAATTGCATAAGATGCTCATGGATTTTTATAGTACATTTGTGGCTTCAATTGTCGGTTCTGAATCAGATTATTACAGATCATGCTGATCCTTTTTGCGACAATGGAATCTGGCGCGTTCATCAGGACAGGTTTACGTTGCAAGACAGATTTCCAGACAATCTCATCATGTTCCACATAACCCGCAAAATCGATATGGATACCGAAATATTTGACGCAGGCGTTGTCCATGGCAAAACCAATTTTGATGTCATTTGCGGATCGAACCTGATTGAGAATAAGGCGCGGTCTGAATTCATTCGCCTGGCGGTCAATAAACTCAGCAACTTCTTCATCCTGTTGCTTCAAATATTCCAGCAATTCCCGTGGTGTGCGAATACCATACTGATTATTCCGGTTCATGACTTGATCCACCAGAGTTCGTATTCTGGACGATGGACTGCTGTGGCGTATTTTCCTGTAAAACGCGCTTTTAATGAATCGATACGCGTTCTCAATGGAAGTTGGTTCAGGCACCACGACGATAATCTGTGAATTAGCTGACAGAAAAAAATCGATTGTATTGAAAGCCGTGCCAGCACCAAGGTCCAACAATACATAATCCACATCAATATTCTGGATTGCTTTCAAAATTCTTAATTTCTGGGCATGTCGGGGATTGGCGATGTCCAGTCCATCCTGTGCGCCGCTGATCAATCGAACACCGTTGATTGGTGTTGGAATCAGAATATCCTCGATGGTTGTCATTTCGCGGTTGACAAAATCAGAAAGTCCCTTTTCCGGATTATTGATACCGAGACATGTATGCAGATTTGCTCCACCAAGATCCATGTCGGCCATGACCACACTATAGCCTTTTTGTGCCAGTGCGATACCCAGATTTCCGGTAAGAAAACTTTTCCCTACCCCACCTTTACCCCCACCTACGGCCCATACTTCTTTAGTTGGCATTGAAACCATTCCATGAAAAAGAAGGCCCCTTTCAAAAGTAGTTGACACTTTGCTGTCGTTTCCGCGCAGGCAAGACATTGAAGGGCAAACTGTAAACTGAAATTCAGTCTTTTTGAAAGGTGCCAAAAAGAATTTAATAATTCATAAGTCTATAGCAAATAACCGGCCAATTTGCAGGTACGATAAAACAAATTTATTTTGCTAGTGTTATTCACGACGATCCCCAATTTTTTCGTCTGGACGAGTCACTTCACTGATCCGTATTCCATAGCGTTCGTTGACAACCACCACTTCGCCCCGGGCCATGAGTCTGTCTGCCACTAAAACATCCATGGGTTCACCAACGATTTTTTTAAATTCGACAACAGAGCCTTTTTTCAGATTAAGCACTTCTTTGATGGTCATTTCTGTTCGGCCGATTTCGACATTCAGGATCATGGGAACGTCTTCGAGAAATTTGATCGTATGGAAAACATCACCATCTTCATCGCCTTTGAGCAATCCCTTGAAATTGTCCTGACCAAAAAACGCGGCTTTATTATCTGCCATAATCCTCCTGACTGAGTTTTATTGTGGATCAAGGTGCAACCGTGATGGTTCATACAGGAATCATACCCTTTATTTCATATTTCATGAAGCGATATGATTGAAGTGAAACTGGAGATCAAACAAACAGGGCTTGATTTGCCGGGCCTGTCAACGGAGTCGAACTCCTGCTTAGAGCTCGACCCAGACATAAAGGGGTAAATGCGAACTGATTTTCTGAACCTGTCCCAGACCATAGCTCGGGACAATGTCTATCACACCAGTCGCACAGATGTTGGCCTCTTGAAAAAAAACATTATTAAATCCGGAGGCTAAATAGTCCTTGTCGGTGGCATTTTTTTTGAGATCACCGGGTTCTTTAATCAGAGGCAATAATTTGTTTTCCTTGAATTTTGCAAATTCCGGAGCATCAAAGGATCGTCCCCAGAATCCAAAAATACCCAAAGCCCCCTGATTTTTAGATAGTTTTTGATGGAGTTCCAGAAATTGTTTGATACGTTCTTCAAAAATTTCAGATCGGCCGATTAGATTGAAATTGACTAAAGCGAGACTTTGTCCCTGTACCTTGAAAGCCCCGATAAACGGGTCATTGAGTTGGATGGATTCCAACTGACTGGTGAGCTTTGTACTGACCTTTTTAACCCAGCGGGTTTTCCATAGAAAAACGTATCGGAGTTCGCTGCCGTCACGTGTTCCTTCACTGACAGAATAATCCCAGAGAAACCCCAGATCGCTCAACTGAATATCCAGTTCAGACATGATCTGCAGTCCCTTGTTGGAACTGGAAAGTCCCTGAAAACCGACGATTGACGCGTCATTGATGGTTTCAGCGACAATTTTCAGACTTTCCGCGGAAAGTTTTTCAAATTGGGGAATATTCCAGGATACCACCAGTGCCGCTGTGGAGGCACAACCTTGAGGTGGTGACGCCCAGGATGACGTCTGAAAAAAAAAGGCAAAGATAATAAACAAACAGCATTTCACTGACATGCTCCCCTTGTTCATGTGAGTTTCATTACTGGAAGTACACTAGAAACGTATGCCTAGTAATGATGATGTCCAGGCGGTCTCTCCTGTCTTGAAAACAGGTAAACCGTGTACCGGTGAAATCACAATCAGATCTTTTGAAGTATCCCATGTGACCAGATTCTGAGGTCTGCTGTTTTGAGAATCTCCAAAAGCACCACCTCCCTTAGATTCATTTTCATAAAAACCATAGGCCATTCCACCCAGAACGCCCAGAGCTGTTCCTTTGATTATATAGGCTTCAAGGGCCATATTCTTGTCATCATTGTCATTGTTTCTATCATTGGCAAGTGCCCACACAGAAGCACCAACTACAGCTCCTAGCGCACCTCCGTAGAGTGCATCAACAAATACAAGTTTCATTCCGGCTGCATAACTTTGGGATGTGATTGTCACATTGATCATTAAAGCACTGACCGCGATTATGATAATTTTTTTAAACATTTTCATATCTCCATAATAAGAATACTATCTGGCGAACAAGGATAGTCACAAATTGTAATGTTCGTTGCAAACACACTTGAAGCAGACCCGGAAAATATCATCACTATCTGATAGATCTGTTGTCATATTTCAAATGAAGAGTGCAAGAGTTTTACACAATATGCATTGTAAAACATAGGTCAAGCCAACATTCATGCAATATCGCTTGAAATACAGGATGCTCTTATTTACATTGTCCCGCAACCAATTTTGACAACCTTAAACGATTGATCACTCCATGAAATGTTTAAAATGTGGAAAGCATAATTCTGAAATCACGATCTACTGCGCTCAATGCGGGAGCTATCTGGCCGCTGAAAATTACAATGATCAGACGGATACCACCAAAGCACTTGCGCTCAGTCTCATGACCACGCCCCTGGTCTATTTGTTTCTTAAATTTGCCGATGGTGAAAATGCGAACCTGACCACAATATTTTCCGGTCATGTGTCAGAAGCGATTACGGCTTTGAGCTTATGGTCACTTTATCTGGTCATGATCAAATATTTTACTTATCGTACACAACGTCGTTCGAGTGAAATTTTTCGTGGAATCACCATGCATGAACTGATCATTCAGGGGATTTATGTTCAGGATGTCCGGAAAATATCCGATCAGATAACCGATATTTTGCGGAAGTCAGGAATCAAATCGTACCAGACCACGATCATCTACCGTCGAATCAGAAGAATATTGCAATATATCCAGGCCGTTCCCAAAAAAGAAGAAGCGCATGGCATTCTGAATTATCAGGCTGAAATTGATTTCAACCACATGGAAAATGGTTATGTACTGCTGAATGTGTTTATTTGGGCAATTCCTATTTTGGGCTTTATCGGGACCGTGATGGGCATCGGGGACGCAATTGGGGAGTTTTCCGAATTTATCCGTGGACTGGATTCTGTCAATATCGGTGGCCAGATGCGTTCTGCGCTGGGTGGGGTTACAAGTGGCCTTTCGCTGGCATTCAATACCACGTTTCTGGCACTTCTGTTTGTGATTCCCATCATGATGCTCACTTCGTTTTTGCACAAGGCAGAGGAACGACTGTTGCTGGGCATTGAGGAATATTGCCTTGAAGAACTTCTGCCCAATCTCCACATTCATCCGGGCAATGAAACACCTTCACAAACGGCTGATGAACATTTGTATCAGCTCATGCGTTTTTCAGAGAACTGGGTCAATCAGATCAGTCCATTACTAACATCTGTGACCCAATATGCTGAAGCGCTCAAATATCAGATCGAAGGGCTTCACCCCCTGGTTCGTGATTTCAGCAATCAGTTTTTTCAGGTAAAAGATACCGTATCGCAACAACAGGGGCCGACACCGGAATCAGCGTCTTCCGCAACAGCAGTAGCAGAGACTCTTGGCGAAACGCCTGCGGATACAGCAGAGTCTGATAAGAGCAATGCTACAGAAAATCTCACAAAGTTTCAGGAAACGGAACACACTGTTGAGACTAAAGATTCATGAAGCGACGTCCAGCATCTCCCATGGTCTCACTATTCCCGTTTCTCAGTGTTCTGGTGTGTACCATGGGTATCCTCGCCTTTATTTCCATCACCTTCATTCTTGAAAGTGTTCCTGACATTCAGCAACAGACGGAGCACGTTACCATTGAATGGACCGGCGCTCCTGCTTATGTTCAGCCCATTATTTTTCGCTGTCGCGATAACAGGGTGAGTTATTATGATTTGTTTGAGAAACAGGAAAAAATACTCTCGCTGGAAGAACTGCTGGGTGAACTTAAAGGTGAGAACAGTGAGTTAAAAAAATATCTTCACCAACTAGCCGCTTTGAACCAGCAAATTAAACGCAATTTCGGAGAGCGTGAATATTATCCATTATTGCTGGTCTATCCTGATGGCATCTGGGTCACTGAGTTTTTGACCCCTTTGATTGAGCAGGTTGGTACACTGAACATGGGACTCGAACCCATGAAAGACAACTGGAAAGATCCCTATTCAGATATATCAAGACGAACTGAATGATCAAAACGTCCAACCAAACGCAATAGTAAGACCTGCAGGAGGTTCCACAGATGCACCGGCAGGAACATCCATAGCGCTAGGAGGTCTGGGCGCTCGAGGATCCCACACAGAACGGGTGCCAATCACCGCACCAATGATGCCACCAACCACGACTCCCAAACCGATCGATCTCAACGTGTCGCGACTGTTTCTCGCCGAGAGCAGAGCTAGCCAGCCACCGATCATGAGTCCGGTTCCAGCGCCAAACGCCACGTTGAGGGGGGCGTTGATTTTTTCTTCCAGGAGAAGTTGTTTCTGTCTCAATAATTCGAGTTCCAAATCCTTTTCGGCACCATCTGGAATCAAACTATCATCCAGATATTGATCATCCGCACTTTCCGGATCACCAAAAAAAGACGAATCTTCCCCGTCAAATCCTTCCTCATCAAACATCATTTCCTCATCAGGCAGATCTTCTTCATCCTGAAACTGGTAAAGATCATTGATTTCGGAAGAATTATCCCAGGGATCCGGGGGTTGAGCCACTGCCAATGTTGGTAACAAATAACAAATCACCAGCAATATGGATATGACTCGAATAAATTTTTGATTTTTTGGAATTACAGGTCCAAAATGGAGTTGGATATGCATTCTCTCAATCTCCTGATCAAGTTCGGTCAGTATAATTAAATGAATAAGTCATGGTCTGGTAATGCAATTACCATTCACTGAATGAGAAGAACATTCAAAATAATATCATCCAGATTGGATAATGAGGTACGATGAAAACAGAAATCTGGAATAAAATTTCAAAATCCCTGTTGTGTCTGTTAGTCATTTTTTCAGTATTGAACAATACAGCACAGGCTCAGGAAAGAGGCCCCCTGATGATGAACGTTGAATTGGGTTTCACCTTAGGCGGTGTAGTCGCCGGAGCTGGTCTGGGCATACTTGTTTGGGTCACAGACCCTTTAGGTCCGACGCCACTTCTGGACGCGATGGAAGTTGGTGTGGTTATTGGTGCCGTGCTTGGTGCCGGCCTTGGTTTTTATGTGCTTCGGCAATCTCTGGTATATCCACCCGGTGAGGATCCCAATGTGGATTTTTATAATCAACTTCTGGGACAGCGTGAATTGTACAGATCAATCACGCCCACCAATCGTTATGCATCGTCTGCGTCACGGGCATTCAAGATGAATCTTGTAAATTTTAAATTTTAAACACGTTATGAAAAAACAGCTTCTAAAATCTTTATTGCTGATTTCATTGTTCTGTTTTTCTGTCACGCTATCCTTTGCCCAGAATGCGGCACCTGGCGCAAACGCCGCGGCAGCACCGGTGGCACCCAACATCAAACCTCCCGTTATGCAATCAGTGTTCTGGAACACTTTGCTGGGTTCCGCATGGGGGGCGCTGATGGGAAGTGCCTATGCAATGCAGGATAAAAGTGTCGATTTCAGACAATCCCTGATTTATGGCACAACACTTGGTGGATTCATGGGGTATGGCTTTGGAATAGTTCTGGTCATTCGGGGATACAGTTTTGATCCGACCATCATTCCTGAATCGCCTCTGCCCAAACTCGGCCCGCGACAAGCCAGCAATTTTCCGGATAAACCCGTGCTGGAACTTCAATTGCCTACGACCCTTGCGCAAGGCGATTTTAACGTTAATAGTCCCTGGCGGGCATCACTCTCATTTAGCTTTTGAGGGACTTCCCGTAATAACCGGCGCTAATTTTTCAACAGTGTCCAGACGGTTGAGGGCATACAAATGAATTCCCTCAATACCTTCTTTCAATAATCCTTCAATCTGTATCCGGGCATGATCCAGTCCGACCTGGCGCATGGCCTCGGCATCGTGCTGGTGTGTTTGCAAAGCGTTCAGCAGGGAATCCGGAAGATGGCACCCACACATTCCGGCAAAACGGGTGATTTGTTCCAGTGACTGTGCCGGCAGAATTCCGGGAATCAGTGGCACATGAATTCCCTGTTTTCGTACTAGATCCCGCCATTTTAAAAACAGATCATTAGCCATAAAACACTGGGTAATGATAAACTCCGCACCAGCATCCACCTTTTTCTTCAGGTACATGATATCTGACGCCAGACTTTCAGCTTCAATGTGCCCTTCAGGATAGCCCGCCGCACCAATGCCAAACTGTTTGCGCTGAACAATCGCTTCAATCAATTCATTGGCATAGGAAAACCCTCCCGTGGGGGGAATAAAATGCTCATTCCCTTTAGGTGGGTCACCTCTCAACGCCAGAATGTTTTCAATGTTGGAAGCTTTCAGTTCATCCAATACCGTTTCGATTTCATTCCGGGTATGCGCCACACAGGTGAGATGTGCGGTAGCCTCAATCTGAAGATAATTTTTAATGTATGAAGCCAGTTCATGGGTATTGCTCCGTGTGCTGCCACCAGCACCATAAGTCACTGAAATATAATCAGGATGAAAATCCTTGAACTGAATCAGTTTATTTTTGAGTGCCAGCAGTCCCTCAGGTGTTTTCGGCGGAAAAATCTCAATTGAAAAAACGGGACGCTTTTGATTGTAAATGTTGATAATTCTCATGAAATATTCCTTGTTGGAGGATGCCTGGCAAGCAGGTTAATTTTGCCTTTCTATCAACAGGTAGGGGCGACTGGCGGGTCGCCCTTACATCATGTCTAGGGTGATGCGGAAAGGTAGGGGCGACCGGCGGGTCGCCCGTTTTAAATTCAGTCATCAAAAAAGGTGCATCATAGTGGAATAACAATGGAGTGCAAGATGATTAGCTCACTGATTCCTGAAAAGGAGAAGACAACCATGCTGTTGTTTTTTTCACAAAAGACACAGCGTCATCCAGAATCAAATACAGCACAGGAATCAGCACCAGGGTGATGACCGTTGCGAACATCACACCAAAAGCCAGACTCAGTGCCATGGGAATCAGGAACCTGGCTTGCAGGGATTGCTCAAAAATCATTGGAATCAGACCGAAAAAGGTGGTCAGTGAGGTGAGCAATATCGGGCGAAATCGCCGCACACCAGCCTCCAGAATCGACTGAATCAGCGTTTCACCATTTTCTCGTGCCTGATTGATAAAATCCACCATGATCAACGAGTCATTGACCACAATTCCAGTGAGAGCGACAATTCCCATCATGCTGATGATACTGAGATCATAGCCCATGAAAAAATGTCCCCAGATTGCGCCAATGACGCCAAAGGGAATCGCTGACATGATGATGATCGGTTGCAGATAACTCCGGAATTGCAATGCCAATAAGCCGAAAATCATGAACAGTGCCAGAATTCCATATTTTTTCAGACTGTCCATGGATTCCTTTTGTGCACTGCTGGCACCTTCAAAGGAAATGTGTAACTGGGGAAACTGCTCTTTGAGTTCCTTCACAATCCCGGACTGAAGACCAAGGACAATTTCGTTGCTGTTGCTGACATTCTCATCGACAGACGCTGAGACATTGACAATCCGTTGTCCATCAATCCGTTCGATCTGACTGAAGGCCTGATTTTTCCGCAGAAAAGCTACCTGAAACAGTGGCATTTCCTGTCCTTGCGGAGATCTCACGATCATGGTTTCCAGATTTTGAAACCAGCTTCGTTCCTCAATCGGATATCGCAATTTGACGTTCACCTCATTCTGATCCCTGATGAATTTCAGGACTTCAATGCCTTGAAATGCCGCACGGATCTGCTGGGTAAGTCCCTGCTCATTGAATCCGGCCAACACACCTTCCGGCCTCAAGGACAACTGGATTTCCGGTTTTCCGTCAGAAAGATTATCGTCAATGTTACTCACTCCGGGATATTGGGACATTTCCTGTTTCAGACGACTTACCAGTGTGTCCAGAATGAAAAAATCAGGATGGGACATCTGAATTTCCAGATCGTTTGCCGGGCCGGCACCCGTGCTGAAACGAAACTGTAACGCTTCCGCACCTGGAATTTCTCCAACGAGAGTCTGCCATTTCCGGGTAAATTCTGCGGCTGAAAAGCCACGCTCGTCCAAGGACTTGAGGTACACATTGACACTGGACTCATTGCCGCCGCCATTGCCGGACACACTGAACACGCCTGTGGAAACCGGATGTTTTTTCTCGTCTTCATATTTTCGTATCAAGACCTGCGCATCCTGAATCATTTTTGCGGTGGCCGCCTCTGTCAAATGAGCGGGGGTTCCAAATGGCATGGTCAACGATGCCCGCACCACATCCGCGTCAATCTTGGGCATGAACGTGAATTTCATACGTCCTCCAGCCACAAAACCCACAGAGCAAAGAATCATGAACACCGCCAAGGCCAAGGAGGTGTAGCGGAATTCCAGCGCGATCCGGAGCGACACCAGATAAATTTTATGACTGACAAATTCAAGGCCTCTGCTGACATAGCGTCTTACAATTTCGAGCAAACCCGAACCGGGGAATTTCCAACGGGAAGGATGCGATAGATGCGCAGGAAGAATGAACAAGGATTCAATCAGGGAAAAGCCAAGAATGATGATCACAATATATGGAATGATGACAAAAAACTTGCCGGTTGTTCCCGGTACAAAAAAGAGTGGCGTGAAGGCGGCCATTGTGGTCAGAACCGACATGACGACTGGAATACTGATCTCCCGGGCACCTTCCACAGCCGCCTGTTCCGGTGTCAGGCCTTTTTCCTGGTAGGTATAAATATTCTCTCCGACAACAATGGCATCATCCACCACAATTCCCAACATCAGAATATACGCGAACAATGAAATCATATTGATACTCGCGCCAAGAGCCGGCATGAGTCCCAATGCGCCCAGAAACGCGACAGGAATACCCATCATGATCCAAAAGGACAGTTTGACATCAAGGAACAATGCCAGAACCACAAACACCAGGATCAGTCCCATCCGCAGGTTCCGCATCAGCAGATCGATCCTGTCCTGAAGAATCCGGGAACGATCATTGAGAATGGCAATACGCAGAGATGCCGGAAGCCGTGGATTGAGGCTTGTCAGCATTTCCTGGACAACCTCTGAAATGCGGGTAGGTGTTTGATCCCCAACACGGTAGACATCAATCAGCGTTGCGGGAAATCCATTGTAGGTTTTTTTGAGATCCGATTCTTCCAGAGTATCCTGAATGTTGGCGATTTCTCCAAGAGTCACCACCCCCTGAGAGTCGGTGATGACAGGAATTTCAGCATATTCAGCAGCACTGTATCTTCGTGATTTTGTGCGGATCAGGATGTCCCCCGCGGCCGTTTTAAGCTTGCCGGCCGGAAGATCCAGCGTGTATTGACGGATAATCTGTGAAATTTGAGGGAGCGTGAGCTGATATCTGCGTAACTGGGCTTCTGAAATTTCAATACTGATTTCAGAACCAAGACTGTCTGCTGTTTCAGCCTGTGTGATTTCGGGATTTTGAAGCAACGTGTCTTTAACGATTTCAGACCATTCTTTGAGAATTTGTGGAGAAGCATCCCCATAAATGACCAGCGAAAGCACACCACGTTTGATCTGTACGAGCTGAACCATTGGGGCTTCAGCGTCTTCCGGAATGGTGGTAATCCGGTCAACCGCGTATTTGACTTCTTCAAGAACCTTGGCCTGATCTGAATCCGCCTCCAGTTCAAGGAGCAATCTTCCTGCCCCTTCATAAGACCAGGACTGGATTTTTTTTATCCCATCAATGGATTGAACCGCCTTTTCCACCGGGATGCACAAGGCTTCTTCGATTTCTGAGGGGGGGGCTCCCGGATAAGGGATGACGATCTGGATACTGTCCAGATCAAACTCCGGAAAAACTTCCTGACGGGTATCCGTTCCAATCAGCAATCCCGCGCCCACAATCATGAACATCAGCAAGTTGGACGCGACCTTGTTCTGTGCCATCCAGCGAATCATAGTGACACTCCTGCCGTTTGCGGACTGATATTGGTCCGGGCGGAATCCACACGTTCCATCCTGACCTTTAATCCTGAGGAGGCACCTTTCAGTGGTGACGTGATGAGTTCATCACCGGGCATGATCCCTGATTTCACAAAAGCAAACTCCATATTTTTGAAAATAACCTGAACTGGTTGCACGAATAGCAGGCCTTCCTTAACCAGCCAGACCGTATCTGATCCATGCAGGGCCGCAATCGGCACAGGATAGACATTTTCCAGTGTCTGTCCGGGAATTGTCACATCCACAAACGCTCCCAGAAACAGGGGAACCAGAGCCTGTGTGTCAGAAAGGCGAAAGGGATCCTGAACTTCCAGGATGATCTGCATCATCATTCCCTGGTTGGTCACGCCCATCAGATAACGGCGTGCCATGGCTCGCCATGTTTCGGTGTCTGTGCCGGTTTTCATGGAAATCATGGAAATGGCGTTGATCTGGTTTGGTGGTGTCTGCTGTGGGATCCATTTGAGCAGGGAGAGCGGCAAGTCCATGACCACTTCAGCGGTATCGCTGTTGACGAGCGTGGCCAACGGGGTTCCGGGCGTGATATATTGTCCGATGGTCAGATTTGAGGATTGTACGGTTCCATTGAACGGCGCTTTGAGCACTGTCAACTCCAGATTAGCATTGTTCAGCGGGTTCAGGGAAATAAGGATTTCTCCTTTTCTGAAAAATTTTCCTTTATCCAGTTTCTCATTGATCCATTGAATCGTCCCTGTAATTTGTGGCGTCAAAATCATCTGTTGTGAGGCTTTGACCACACCATGCCCCTTGATTTCAATCTGATGTTGTGTGGGGTGCATGGTTCGTGTCTGAACCAGATGTCCCTTGAATTCAGGAATCTCTTTTTTCGCGACGGGACGAGACTTGACCAGGAACAGCATGAGAACAACTCCTGCGGCAAGGATCAGGGGCGGAAGTGAAAAACGAATTATTTTTTTGATCAGCGACACGAGGCGCATAGTTATCCATCACTCAAGGTTGTCAAATACTGATGCTGAAAGAAGGCCGTCAAGTGGGGGAAGCGTAAAATTGAATCATTGGAGAGGCAAGGGATTTTATTAAAGAAATCCCCCTGAAATCATGGAGAACATCGACCTCAGGGAGAAAACCGGTTTTACATTACAGGTTGGCTGTCCAGAACCTTGGCATGATAATCCTGAATCTGTTTATTGAAGGAACGGGAAACCCCATTGCCTTTGTAGGTTGCCCCCAGATAGAGGGTTCCCAGTGAGATTTTGCGCTCAACACTTTTGTTGGCGGGGACACGGACTGTGAATTTTTTGACATATTTTTCAGTCTGGCTTCCAGATCTAACATTGCCTGACATATCCACACTCCATGTCGAAATCACGTTGGTATCCACAAAAACCTGAACATCGAACGCTTTTTGCGCTTTGGATACTAACTTTAAATTGAATTCCAGTGGGATTTTTTCACGTTCATACTGTGATTTCTGGATCACTCGTGAAAGCAACGTCATTGATACATCAAATTCCGGTGGAGCCTCATCCAGTCCGATAACCTTGACAACTTCAGGCTTTTTCTGTGGAGTCGGAATCGGAAGTTCTTCGGGGGTATCGTCCATATTGATGTTGACCACTTTTTTCTCAGGAATAGGTGGCGTGATGATTTTCTTTTCAGGAATCACCGGTGCGGGCTCATCCATATTGATGCTGATCAGTTTTTTTTCTGGAATTACCTGGGTCGGTTCAGGATTGATTTCAATCTTTTTCACCGCAACCTGAGCAGGTTCAGGATTGATTTCAATCTTTTTCACCGCAACCTGAGCAGGTTCAGGATTGATTTCAATCTTTTTTACAGCAGGCTGTGGTGTTTCCGCGATTTCAATTTTTTTCTCTACCACAACCGGAGGAGGTTCCGGTTGTCTGGATTCAATCACAATTGCTTTGACTTCAGCCGGTTGAGCCATGTCAATGGTTTCAGGTTCTTTTCCGGAGCCGTCAGGAACAATATAATCACTTCCGCGGTACTGGACAAAATAGGAATACATTGCCGGTAAATGATAGGCGGAAGTCACTGTGATTTCACCACTTTTCCCCGGGGATAAGGCCGCGGCCGGAACTTTAATGGCTGTGGACATTCTCAAGGCTGGTTGCATGACTGATATTTCATCATGTGTGATTGAAATATTTTTTGCCAGAAGTTTGGCTTTGGTATTCACCGCAATCGGCAGGTACCGTTCCTGGTATTGATATACTCCCGGCCGAAGTTTTTTAAGATAAACAGTATCCTGCCAGTTCACCAGCACTTCAGGGAGTGGAAGGGATGACAGCTCCAGGTCTTTCTGAACGCGCTGGTCAAACAATTCTGCTTTATTCACAAATTGTTGGGTTGCCAGATCATAAACCGATTGTTTGCTCTGTCCTGTTTTACCTTCGCTCAACACATAGACGCCTTCAAAATCGAAAGCGATTTTTGAGGTGCTGCGTGAGGTGTTGAACGAGGTTACGAGCTTTTGACCATTGATTTCCCATACCCTGATTTTGCCATCGTTGTTCAAGACTGCCAGCAATTGTTTGTCAGGACTGATCGCTGTTGCCTGGATTGCCCCCATGTCTTTGAACACACTCAGTTCTTTCTGGGTTTCCATATCATAGACAATCACACTGGTCGGCTTGTCTGCCGGTTGTTCTGAAACTACAACCAATTTGTTATCCCGACTGAAAATCAGCATGCTGTCCGCATTTTCATTTTTTTTGATATAGGCCACCGCAGTACTTTCCGGAATTTTAACAATGGTGATATGGGTCGGAAAAATGTGTGCCATCAAACTGAGATCAGCATTCAACACTTCAAATGCGCCGCCGCCTTTTCCACGGGCCAGATCAATGGCCACCGGAGAAAAATTGGTTCCAATCCCAAATTGTTTGCTGTCTGGCGGTTGCAAAATACGGAAGTTGATCGCAAACGCGCGTTGGTAAATACGTGTGTCTGTGAAGGGGGCAATCTGTTTCTGATGAAGATGATTCACAGCTTTTTCAAAGGCTTCCTTGCTCCAGGGACTTGCAGGGAACAGCTTTAGAAATTCCCGGTACCCCCTTTCAGTGCCATGCAGGGATACGACTTCCCAAAACTGTTTGGCAATTGCTTGCTGTTCTGCGGGAGAGCGTTCCGCAACCGGCGTTTTGTTGAGATCTTTTTGAAGCAGATACATCGGTTGTGCTGAAAACAGTGGTACGGGATGAATGCTTAAAACAACAATCACCATCAAAATTTGAGTCAACCATTTTTTAGACATAAGCTTACTTTTAGAACAAAAGTTATAGAAACAAAGTGAGTCTGTGTTTCTTTTAAAAGAAAGAAATATTTTAATCAATCCCCTGATGAAAATTTATTTCATTCTGAGCAAATATTTTTCCGACATCATTCCTGTCTTTTTAAGTCATTGCCGCAGATTTTAAGTTCTTTTCCAAGATTCCATCCCTGGCAAATGAGGGCGAGTTTGCAGGCCTCTTTCCAGTCAACACAAGCGTTTTCATAATTTTTCAATCCATACCACGCGCTTCCACGTTTATGGTATGCTTCCGCGAAGTCGGGTGAGAATTGCAGTGCCAATGAAAAATTATCAATACTTTTCAGAAATTCCTGTGTTTTCAGGTAAGAGTTGCCTTTAAGAAAATAGACCCGGGCGTTCAACATCCTGTTTTCCGCCAATCCTGTGGAAGCCTGGAAACAAAAAAATATAATTGCGAGCAAGCCGGGAATCGTTTTGTTCATTTTTTAAATGGGGAAGGGTGTTCGTGTCTATATTATTGACAGGACATTAAGCTGGAAGAACAATTCAGAGGATATCCTCAAACAGGGAATCCTCTGCCCTGACATCCTGCAAAAATTCCTCTGAAATGTCTGGTTCTGAAACAAATGGAATTTCCGCGATCGGAGTGGGTAAGGTTCTGGTTTTCCATGTTTCAAACTCACTGGAAATCACTTCTGGAGATTCTCCTGAAAACAGTCTTTTTTGCAAGGATTCCAGTATTTGTCTTTCCTGGATGTCGTCTCTGACAGTATGCCAGCCTTGCTCTTCAATTTCCTGATGTATCTTCACAAAAATCTGTTTTGCGGGGCCGGACAGCGTTGCCGTAGGTTTTTGTTGTCTATTGTCTGTCGGTAACATGCCAGAAACAGCATCCATTTTTTTATTACCGGCATTTAGATTTTTCATACTGAATCTCTCCCTGTTTTACAAAAGTGGACCATCCTGGTCACAGATATTCGGGAATTTGGCTTTTCCATGAACACCAAACGTTGATATATCAAGCAATACCTTTGCCAATAAATAGGAGTGAGACGCATTTATCATTAAATTCAAGTGTCACAATCGTGATTATGAGGAACCGGTTCTGTGATATCATCGCGATTTCAATGATAATTCTGAGTTTCTATAACATTGACTATCATTGGCCAAATGGATAAAAACACACCCATTGCGAAAAATTTTAGAACATCCAACAGGAGGGGCTTATGCGGAAAATGTCAGAAATTATTGGAGTGATCAGTGTTATCTTGTTTTTCATGGTTTCCAGTGGGTGGGCCATGGGACCCGAACGCAGAAAAGATCAATTCGACCAGAATTCAGGCTATCTGATAATTCCTGCTCCTTATAATTATCCCGGTATTGGTGAGGGCTTGATGCTGGTGGGGTACATGGGAAACATCATGCAAACCTCAACAGATGCCTATATCATTGGACTCACTGGTGATGCCGAGGGGTATGTGTCATCCATGACGGAATTCTTTGTCATTCCCAAATTAGTCTATTTGTCGGCCTCACGCCTGGACATCCGTAAGTTTGGTGTCAACTTTTACAGCACTCGCGGAATGGAAAGCGAAAAAGAGGACTATAATATTTATGTGGGCAACAAGTATGTGAACAACGAATTTTTAGTCACTTTGAGCTTGTTTGACCGACGTATGGAGACCGGAATCGTTTTTCGGAACGCTACTGGAAGAGCCACTGAAATTCTGGATTCCGAAGGCATCCTGATTACCAAAATTGAAAATCCTGATGATTTCCACTCCAAAGGAAATGGTTTGCGGCTCCAACTGGACCTGACGGATGATTTCAACGATCCCCGTGCAGGCTTGCGTTATAACATGTCATTTGACAAATCCTATGCTGAAGAAGTTGACAACCCTGAATTCATGACACTCGCCAATGGTTTGACATGGTATCTTCCGCTGATGAAGGAAAGCACGATGGTTTTCCATCTGTTTCGCTCAGATGCTTTCGTAAGCCATGAGGGGAATACCAATCTGGAACGTCTACTTGAAGAAAATGGCTATGCCTATTGTCAGTTTGTCCCCGACCAGGCGGCCTGCGAACAAGCCAAACTGGAAGAAGCTCAAAACACCATCAATGCCAATACCCATGGAACAGCACATGCTTTGGGTGGACCCGACCGGTTGCGCTCATATCCGCAAGGCCGTTATCAGGCCGCTCATACCCTGCTATACGGCACAGAATTTCGCTGGAATTATAACACCAGCACCAGCAACATGGATTTATATTTTTTCAATGACATCATGCAGGCAATGCAATTTGTTTTTTTTCTGGAACAGGGCAGTGTTTCGGAAAAACAGGAAGATTTGGGTAAAATTGTCAGAAGCACTGCCGGCACAGGGGTTCGTCTGGTTGGAGGTTCCGGCAATGTATACCGGTTAGAATATGCGACCGGTGATGAAGGCGGTGAAGTCATCATCATGTTCCAGTATCCCTGGCGAGGTGTGGACTAAGGCTCACGTCTGGTGAATCACTGTCTTGATTTGCCTGGTAAGGGGAGGTTCAAGGCTGTTAAGGAATACCGAAAAATAACTTCCATAACTTTTCAACATACATTTCCTGCCGGGTATGCGTAGAGACGTGCTATAGCGCGTCTCTACAGACCTAGGCAAGGGGAGGCTGGGAGGGTAACACTTTTACAACTTATTTTTCATCAGCCTTCAAGGCGCCGACGGTGCGGTGGGTTGAGTAAATTCCGTCCGGTAAGTGGCCAAATCATACAGCTTGTTGGTCACAGGAAAAGTCAAAGCTGTAGTTCCTTCACCAAAAGTAGTAGAACCCTGACTTTGATTCCAGTCACAACTGTTGGTTGGCGCATACAGGATATAAGACGTAGCCGATTCCCATACACCTGAGGTACTGTTCAGTTTAAGTTCCTGCTTCTGAACTTTGGACAATCCTGTTTTCTGATTGTTGGGTCCTGCCCAGTTACAAACCATTCGGTCTATAACCGTTGGTCCATAATTGCTGGAGGCATCAGGATTTTTGGCAAATCCAAAATAGGCATTGCCAGTGCCATCCGCTTTGGTTTCCACATTGAATGTTCGGGTGTAGCCATCCCCACTTCCAGCTTGCCACGAAAACACCAGTTTCCCAACGCCATCCTTGTCCACATCACCAATCATGACATGATAGCCCTCTGTCCAGCCTGTAGTGGTGACCCTTGTAGCAGGTGTGGTGGTCGTAGGCCCCGTTGGTGTGGTGGTCGTTGCAGGCCCTGTTGGTGTGCCGGGTGTGATTGTGCCTGGAGGTGGTGCCACATTCGATCCGCCAGCATTGGAGGTCGATTTTGGAATTGAATAAACCTGTCCATCTTCCTGAAAGTAATCATCTGACGTTTGTTCAGCAAACGAAGACTGCACCATCCGATAATTCAGGTTGCTCTCCGTTTTGTTATACACAACGGATGTGGCCAAATCGGAACTTGTTCCAACTTTATTATCTTTCAACCCCTTGATGATGAGGGTCAGCAGGCCTTTTCCTGTTGTATTGGCTTCATTCGTCGGAACATGCTTGAGGGTCAATTTGAAATTCTGGGGTGTGGTGTCACCTGCTTTAGGTGTGATCGAACCATTGAGCTTAGACTGATACACCTTGAATCCATCGCTACTGTCGCTCAACCGTTCAATGGACGCACTGCTGACACTCAGATTGATATCCGCACCGACTTTATTGGACGTCAGAATTGTGGTCAAATCTACCGTCTGTCCGACTTCAGGCAAGCTTTGTCCGGCAATCTGTGCGGCACAAATCATCATGGCTTCAGCACCAAGTCCCAGATCAATTTTTACAGCAGTATTCATCACCAGTGAATTCAGTTTGGCCGCGCCACAGGCTTCCCCTGTACTGGCTTCTGTCTCAGACCATAGTCCCAGATCTCCCGTAGGAAGTTCAGAACTGGAACCTCCATTTCCAGTCGCGGAAGTTCCAGAGGTTGCATCTGGGTGGTTTGTGTATTTCAATGCTGGTCCATAACAATCCGCAACCCTGACTCCTGCGATAATATCGCCCGGAATGGCATCATCACAGGTGCCATAGTCAGTTGCTGTCAACACACCTGCCAGATCCGCCAATTTTCCAGACATATCTTCAGGTGGTGTTTCTGAATCACTGGATGTTGTGGTTGTCTCCTGGGGTTTGGAATCACTGCCTGTAGTCGTTGTGCCGGTTGTCGCTGGAGTTGCAGTACCAGTTGTTGCGGGCTGTGTTGTCGTACCAGTTGGTTGATTGGTTGGCGGGTTAGCGGGTTGAGTTGTTTGCCGTTCCACTCTGGCTTTTTTTGAAGTGCGTTTGGCCGTGTTGGACGCAATTGCCACATTAATCGGCATGGCAGATTTCATTCCGGAAGATCCCTCGGTCAATGTGGTGGCAGAACTGGAACTGGAACTGGATGACGATGAAGTGGTTTTCTCTTCCTCTTCAGGTAGCAGTCCGCAACTCACCATGCTCACCAGACCAAGTGCGACCGTGGTCTGCTGAAAAAAGCGCAACCAGTTATTTTTTTTATGATTATTTAGAGTTTCCATAAGGTCTCCGTATAGATGTTAGGGGCATTGTTCAGGGTTAGTAAACATACAAAATCTATTTCATAACAATTTTCTTTTGGCAATTAGATTTTATCGTGCACAAAACAGGATATATGGCTTGTTCCATTGGTTGATATGATATTTTGCAGACTTGAACGCAAGTAAGTACCCGACCATAAATCTTTAAACATTAATCTGGTTCCCTACCTCTGGTGGGAAACCCTCCTTAGCCCACCTCCGGTGGCGTGCCAACGAACCGTGGAAGGGCACCAGAGGTGCGTTATGGAACGGTTCCCGACGAGACTTCAGGAACCAGCTTAATATTAAAAAACTTTTGATCGGGTACTTATTGCTTCCAGCCTGGAAAAATAAGGCCGTTTTATGAGTTTTTCCAATTGCCTGGTTGTTTGCTCATCCCTCCCCTCACTCTTCTTCCTGATGGGTCTTTTTAGGAATCCATTGTTCAAACAGAGAATAGAGTACAGGAATGAAAATCAGGGTGATCAGAGTGGAACTGGTCAAACCTCCAATGATGACCCTGGCCATAGGAGCCTGGGTTTCACCGCCTTCACCCAATCCCAATGCCATGGGAACCATCCCCAGAACAGTCGTGGACGCTGTCATTAGGATGGGGCGCAAACGCCGTCGTCCGGATTCGATGATCGCCTCATGCAGAGGAATTTCGTTTCGGAGCAGATTGACGGTGTCCACCAGCAGAATGGCGTTGTTCACCACAATTCCCGCCAGCATGATGCAACCGATGTAAGACTGCACATTGAAGGTTGAGTGGGTCAAAAACAAAATCAGCACCACCCCGATAAGGGCAAGCGGTACCGAAAACATGACCAGCAGTGGATCCCGAAGTGATTCATACAGACAGGCCATGACCATATAAATCAGAATCAGTGCGAGGATCATACCGATCATCAGTTCGCCAAACGCTTCCTGTTGTGCTTCATAATCCCCGGTGATCACAATGTTGAAATCTTTGGGTACAGGAATTCGGGACAGTTGCTGACGGAGTTCATCCACGACAGTCCCCAGGTCCCGACCTGCAATATTGGCGGAAATGGCAATCACCCGTTGCTGACCACTGCGTTCAATCTGGACAGGAGCCGTGTCCAGTTGTGAACTCACCACATTTCTGAGCATCACAGGCTGGCCCACGGCATTGATCATGGTGAGTTGAAGCACTTCTTCCAGACTCATAAGATCCGCGTTTTTCACACTGACCAGAATATCATATTCCTTGCCACCTTCCCGAAATTTACTGCCCTGAATTCCTGACACAATGGCCTGAAGTGTTCTGGCCACACCGGATACCGTCAAATTCAGATCCGCGGCCCGGTCACGATCGACCTTGATCCGCTCCTCGGGTTGTCCGGATTCCTGACTGATTTGTACATCGGTGATACCACTCACGTTTTCAATGGTTTTTTTAATCTGCTCTGCCAGCAAATTGCCGGTTTTCAGCTCATATCCCCGTACCTGAATTTCAATGGAATCATTGTTTCCACCAGAAATCATACGGAAGACGAACAACCCCTGCCCCGGACGGGTGCGGATGGTCATTCCCGGAATATTCACCAGTTTTTTCCGCAGATCATTGGCAACGTCATCGCTGGAACGTGTCCGTTCTGTGGAAGGCTTGAGTGCGATCTGAATATTCCCGGTGTGTCCTCCGCCACCGCCCCAGTTGCTGGATCCGGCACGACTGATGATGTTGCTGGCTTCAGGCACTTCTGCCCGGACAATGGCTTCAATGTCGTTCAGCTTTGCTTCCATGACATCCAGATGGGTTCCAACATCCATTTCCAGATTCACCCGTACTTCATTCTGATCAGCCGCCGGCATGAGTTCCACACCCACCAGCGGAATCAGCAGAAAGCTTGCCCCAAAGAGCGTCATGGTAATTCCCACCACCCACCAGCGATAACGGAGCGACCATTCCAGACTGGATTTGTAGCCAAGTTCCAGGCCGGTTAACAGACCTTCCAGTCCATGAAACACTGGCGCCAGAAACTTGCGTTCATGAAACGCGTTGGATGCTGAAAGCGCGGAATCATCCAGCAACCGTGAGGACAGCATCGGAATAAATGTCAGGGAAACCATCAGGGAACACAGCAATGCGAAGCTGATCACATAGGCCAGTTGCTGGAACATCACTCCGGACATTCCACGAACAAAGATCAACGGCAGAAAAATCACGAGTGTTGTGAGTGTGCTGGCGATAATTGCCGGTGTCACTTCACGACTGGCGCTGATGGCCGCCTTGCGGGAAGAAACACCTGTGCTGCGGACCCGGAAGGTGTTTTCCAGCACCACAATGGCATTGTCCACAATCATCCCCACCCCAATCGCCAAGCCACCCAGCGTCATCATGTTGAGGGTGAATCCAGCACTGTAGATCAGGCCAAAGGTCGCAATGATGGACACAGGAATGGACGTGGCAATGATCAGCGTGCTACGGAGATTCCGCAAAAAGAACAGCAGGATGCCCACCGCCAGAATTCCGCCATAAAATGCGGAACTGCTGACATTGTTGATGGAGCGTTCGATATAATCAGAAGTATCAACGAGTGGGGTCAGGGTGAGTTGGGGAATGTCCTGGTTGATCCGCTCCATTTCTTTCAACACAGCCCGGGCGACTTCCACCGTATTGGAACCGGATTGTTTCTGCACAGAAATTCGAATTCCCTTTTGACCATTGATTTTTATAATCTGGCTAACCCGTTGCCAGGAATCCTCGACCGTGGCAATTTCCTTCAACTGAATGGGGATGCCTTCCCGCATGGCAATGACCGTCTGCTCAATTTCTTTCAGCGAGTTGTATTCGCCGACGGTTCGTACCACAAAGTTGTAGTTGCCTTTTCTCAGGGTTCCTACGGGCAGATTGATGTTTTGTGATTGCAATCCTCTCACAATCTCATCAAAGGAAAGTCCCAAAGCCTTGAGTTTATCCGCAAACACTTCCACATGGATTTCACGGGTCAAGCCACCCCAGATATCCAGACTGGCCACACCGGGCTGACGCTCAATCCGGTATCGGACCTGATCCTGCACAATGCTTTCGGTTTCAATGGGTTCGAGATGGCTGGTGACACCCATGATCAGGATTGGAAACTGTGAGAGATCAAATTTTCTCAAGGTGGGGCGGCTCACACCTTCCGGCAGACGGCTCATGATACGATCCAGTCGATCGCGCAGGTCATTGGCGGCAGTATCCAGATTGGTGCCCCAGGTGAACGCGATTCTTACCAGACTGCTCCCCGAACTGGATCTGGAGGTGACATCTTCCACTCCGGGCACGGCACTGACAGCCTGTTCAATGGGGCGGGTTATCAGATTTTCAATTTCCTCCGGTCCCGCGTTTTCATAGCTGGTGATCACACTCAGGGTGGGATAAGTGATTTCAGGCATCAGATCAATCGGGATGCGTTGCAGGGAAATACCCCCGAGAATCATCACAATCATGACCAGCATCGTGATCAACACCGGACGCTGTACAGAAATTTGGGACATATTCATCGACACCTCGGTATTATTGGAAGGTTAAAAAAGGTCAAAGGTCAAAGGTCAAAGGGTACAGACACCCGAAAGGGTGAACCAAAAATGATAAATTGGGGAGTCCTTAAGTTGAAAACCTATTTTAGGATGCATATGAACCCTTAACCTTTTCCCTTTAACCTTTTTTAACCTTTATTGCTGAGGGGATTCTGAGGAGGACTCAGTATTTTTTACTGGAAAGACAATTTCCGAACCATCCTGGAGTAAATGCTGTCCCAGAGTGACCACCTGCCCAGCCAGCAATGGCTGAACAATCTCTACCCATTCCCCCTGAACAATCCCTTGTGTGACAGGTGTGAACACAACTTTCATTTCCTGGGTGTTGGCCAGAAAAATGCCCTTTTGGCCATCCCGCTCCACAATGGCTTTTAAGGGGATAACAGTGGCGTTGGGATGTTCGCTGAATTGAATGGAAACACGCACAAACATTCCGGGCTTTAGTCCGTGATCCGCATTGGGAATTTCAATTTCAACCCGTGCTTCACGGGAAGTTTCCTGGATCATGGGCGCAATCCTTACGACTTTCCCGTGAAACGTTTTCTGTCCCATGACATCATTGAATACGACAGCGTTTTGTCCGGGGTTTAATTTGAAATATTCCCGTTCTGTCACATGAATCACCGCAACCAGTGATGAAATATCCAGAATGGAAACAATGGGTGAGTTGGGACTCAGCAAAGCGCCTTCATCCACAAAACGCTCTCCCACCACCCGTTCCCGCAGGGGAATCTCATCCCAGACCGCACTGATTCTGGTGTAGGACAGTCTGATATTGGCCGCTTCCAATTCCGATTGTTTTTCAGTCACCTGAGCTTGTGCCACCCGGTAATCGGCCTGTTGCTGGGCAAATTGAGATTCCGCGTTTTCCAGTTCAGTGGCAGACAGCAACTTTTTATTCTTTAACGCACGGGATCTTTCCAGTTGTCTGCGCGCCAGTTCCATTGCGTTGAGTCTTGTTTCCATATTGGCTTTGGCGACCTCCACCGCAGCTTGTGCCTGATGGCTTTGTTGCACATATTCATCATCATCCAGTTGCGCCAGCAATTGATTGGGCTTCACACTGTCGCCAATATTCACCCACAGTTTTTTGAGATGTCCGTTGATTTTGGGGGCCACCACAACTCTGGATCTGGCAAACAATGTCCCCGTGAACTGGCCAATATCCTGAATCAGTCGTTGCTGAACCGCTTCTGTTTCAACCGCCACGGCTAATGACCCTTTTTTTTTGCCTGAAGGTCCACCAGAACTCATGAGACGTTCATAAACCTGCCATCCAGTCAACCCTGCCAATGTCAACAGTAGCAGTGTGGTAATTATTTTTTTCATAAAAGAACTCCTGTAGGATTTTCAGGTCAAGTATTGATCATTGGTGCCAAAACTTCATCGAAGTTCCGTTTTCAGCGGGCAGACCGATCTATCAGAACCTGAACAATTTTTCGAGCGTATGAGCGGTCAGAATACGTTCAGCCAAGGTTTCCAATTGAAAAAAGACCAGACAAAATGTTTCACATCAAACGGAACCACTGCCGATTGCTTTCGCTAATACATAAAATGTGTTGTAGGGCCAGATCCAGTTTCCCAGTTTTTTGCTGGATAACGGGAAATGCCTTTGTTGCAGTACTTGAAATCCGGCTTTTTCTATTATTTCCGGCAAATTATGTTCATCCCAATACGTGACATGTGTTGGATCCATCCCCCATCCTTTTTTGTTAGGAACAACGATTAGCAGATTTCCGCCCTGTTTCATGACTCTTTTGGTTTCTTTCAGACAGGCCTCAGGCTGATCAATGTGTTCAAACACATTGTCCAGCAGCACACTGTCAAATTGTGCCTCTGAAAATGGAAGATTTGTGGCCGTCCCCCTGCGAACATCGAGTTTCTGGTTCCGACAGAAGTCCACAACATCCTGATTCACATCCACACCGATAAACTGATCAGCCATTTGCAGGAATTCGCCAAGACCACAGCCTATCTCCAGTCCTCGTCCGGGTAATACCGATAAATAAACTGGGTAAAGAAGCTTTTTTCTGTAATAATAGCTCAATTGCTTGCGTTGGTTTAAATATTCAAAATAATCATCCATAAGAGAGCTCCTGTTCGGATAAGACGGGTAATGTTTAAATGTTTTTAAAAAGCCTTATTGGGGATTTGGCCTGAACTATGCTAAAGAACTTCAAACAAGTTCTACCCATGTTTTAGCCGGGACTGAAGGTATTGTCTGGCATATTTTAGCTTGTCATACAAGCTCTCAATTGTTATTCAATCATTATCAAATCAAACAATTATCAATCTGTTTCAGGCAATAAAATGTTAAATCAATCTTTGATTCTCGTTATCAGTTCAACTCTGCTATTCATCAATGCGTGCACTGCCACACCAATCAGTACGCCATTGACTGATACTGCATCCACAACTCAAGCTGTTACAAAAAATGATATCCTTCCTGAAAACAAGTCCTCCAACACAGCCGTTTCTGAGGAGCTTCCTGTCTCTGTGGTTGAAGAGACTCAGACAGTAGCCCCACAGTCAACAGAAACTGCGTCCGTGCCCCCTGATCCATTCAATGATGTCCAGGAACCTGTGGTTTCAGACAATGATGTTCAGGAATCTGTGGTTTCAGATGAAAATGAAATATTCTTACCCGTGATTTTTTCTCAAGAAAACGTGGAGGATTCCATTATCACGGATAATACTGGAGAGAATTCTGATACGAATCAGGAATTCAACGAACAGGACCTGTTTATTTCCGAAGAGGAAAGCTCTGATCTTTTTAGTGATACCGAAGTCTCTGAACAATTGACAGAACCTGAACTTGAGAACAACTTTGAAATGGATACCGCTTCCGATCTTGAAGAAGAGAGCGATATTCCTGACGACCTGGTTGTGGTTGAAGATCCGGTTCTTTCAGATGAAGATGAAATTATTGCTGCTGAAACAGAGGATCTCGCAATCAATCAGCCAGAAGTTGAAGAGACTTCCGAACTCATCAATGAGTTTGAAGAAAAACAAACTGAAACGGAAACCGTCCAATATGACATTCCTATTGTTGAGAACAAACGGGTAGAACAGTTGAAGTCTTTCTATCTGTATAAACGTCGAAAAGTACTCGAAACCGGATTACATCGTTCCGGTAAGTATTTGCCGATGATCAGAAAAATATTTGCTGAAAAAAATCTGCCCCTGGATCTGGCGTATCTGGTCGCCGTTGAAAGTAATTATCATCCGCGGGCAAGATCGCATAAAAGCGCCGTGGGATTGTGGCAATTTATTCCTTCAACCGGGCGCTTGTACGGACTTAAGATCAACAAGTGGATTGATGAACGTATGGACCCTGTTAAATCAACTGAATCCGCCGCTAAATACCTTACCTACCTATATGATATGTTTGGCAATTGGGAATTGGCGGTTGCGGCCTATAATACAGGTGAAGGCCGGGTGATGCGTCAGGTTAGAAAAGCGAAAGCTCTTGGCGTCGCGTCAGATTTCTGGTCCTTGAAACTTCCCCGTGAAACACGAAATTATGTTCCAGCGCTCATGGCTGTCACGATTATTTCAAAAAACCTGAAGGCTTATGGTCTGGAGCATATTGAACCTGAATTACCAATGATCGAAGATTCTGTAAAAATTTCCTCCAATTATTCCTTACAGGAAATTTCAAAAAGAGCAGGAGTCTCCATGGAAGAACTGATGGATCTTAATCCTGCGCTTTATCGTGGCATACCACCGTTGCACGAACAGGAATACTCTTTGATTTTGCCCAAAGAAAAGCATGAGCCCTTATTGGCTTCGCTTGAACAGAATCCCGAACCAGAACAACGCCTGGATAAATCGTATGCGGATTATCTGGATTACTCATCCAGTATGACACAAATTCTGGCAGAACATGGCGATTCCGTTTATATTTATGTCCATCGGGGAGATAATCTGTGGACGTTGGCACGAAAACACAATACCTCCGTCCAACGATTGATGGAATGGAATCATCTTCATAAGCATAGTATTCTGCGAATCAATCAACGATTAAAAGTTTATATTCCTACATGGAAAGTTTTCAATCTTGCGGCTTCCCGTAAATCACAACCCGTGATTGAACCACCCGCCAATGGCTACTCTATCACAGTCAAACCTGGCATGACCTTGTCTCAACTTTCGCGGCAATACCGCGTCAGTGTGAACACCCTCATGCAGTGGAATGGCCTCACACGGCCATCACAACTGAGAGCAAACCAGAAGTTGATTGTCGGCAAAACGGTCTCCCGACCTGTCTCAACAAAGAATAACATTGATAGCGGAAAATATCGTGTGATTGAGGTTCCCACAGGGATGACATTGTCAGAAATAGCGATCCGTTTCAGTACTTCCGTAGAGCAGTTATTGCAATGGAATAACCTTGACCATCCCAGAGATTTGAAGGCCGGGCAAACCCTGATCGTTGCACCAGGCTCTTCTACGGATAAAGAACAACCTCATCATGTAATCCGAATCCGCAAAGGAGATACCTTGTGGAAAATTGCTCAAACTTATGGCACCTCTGTAGAAAAATTACTGGTACTCAACGGAATTTCTTCTCCCCACAGCCTGCAACCTGATCAAAAGTTGCTGGTTCCCAACATGTCAAATGATACATGAGTCTCATGCATGAGAGAATCGCAGTTCTCTTGTGCACTCCTGACATACCGCCCATTTTCTCCTTCACAAGTCACACTTCTGTGATTTCCATCTGACAAACACCCTCTATGAAAACCAGAATTGATCAATTGCTAGTAGAGCGGGGACTGGTGGAATCCCGGGAAAAAGGACAGGCTTTGATTCTTGCAGGAAAAGTTAAGGTCAATGGTGTTCCCGTGGACAAGGCTGGTAAAATGTTTGAACAGGATGCCACGTTAGAAGTGGAAGCCAAAGTTCATCCCTACGTCAGTCGGGGGGGACTCAAGATGGAACATGCTCTGGAAGTCTTCGGAATATCGCCTCAGCACAAAATTGTCATGGATATCGGCGCTTCGACAGGTGGGTTCACCCACTGTCTGTTGCTTCAAGGGGCCGAACATGTATATGCGGTTGATGTGGGCTATGGTCAACTGGCATGGGAACTTCAGCAGCACCCTGCCGTCACCTCACTGGAAAGAACCAATATCCGTCATCTTCCTTTTGAAAAAATTGGTAAAATGATGGATTTGATTGTCATTGACGCATCGTTCATATCGCTCAAGCTTATTTTCCCCAAAACGCATGAGTTTCTGAAACCGGGAGGCGACGTGATCGCGTTGGTCAAACCCCAGTTTGAAGCAGGGCGTCAGGAAATTGGAAAACGCGGGAAAGTATCCGATGAAGACGTTCATGCACGGGTTCAACAGGAAATAACCGATGCGGCCAGATTGTTTGGTTTTGAGGTGTGTCAGTGGAGCATTTCCCCCATAGAAGGTAAAAAAAGCAACAACCGTGAATTCCTGGTTTATCTTAAAAAACTGGTGTGATTGCCTGAGTCAACTGTATGGTCTCATCCAAAGAAGTTCTTTTGAAAATTCCCCTGGAAAATATTCTTCCAAACCCCAAACAGCCTCGCAAAAGATTTCATGAAGAATCCCTCAAAGGTTTAGCGCAGTCCATCCGTAATCAAGGCATCATACAACCACTGGTGGTTCGCCGGTCAAAAACCATGAATGGTTGTTTTGAACTGATTGCGGGAGAACGCCGTTGGCGGGCGATCCAGATGACGGATATCACGGATGTCCCGTGTCTGATCAAGGAAGTGTCCGATCAGGATCTGCTGGAAGTTGCGCTGCTGGAAAACATCCAACGTGAAAATCTGACTCCGGTTGAAGAAGCACGATGTTATGAGGACTTATTGAACACGCATGGATATACTCAGGAACAACTGGCGAGCCGGATTGGAAAAAACAGGGCGACCATTGCCAATGCCATTCGCTTGTTGCAATTACCATCTCCAATTTTGAATGACCTGGAAGAAGGTCGATTGAGCAGCGGTCATGCCCGCCCCTTACTGTCATTGGCAGATGAAGCAGAACAATTACGCATGAGAGAACTGATCTTGCGGCAGGAATGGTCTGTCAGGGAAACAGAAACCAAAGTTCGTGACCGCCTTCATGAATTCAAAACAAAAGCCACATCCGCAAGAAAGTTGACTCGTCGGGAAATCGAGGTTGAGTTGTTGCATCAGCAGGAAGAGTGGGTTCAGCAACTGGGAACAAAGGTTCATTTGAATTTTCATCAGGGACAGGGATCGATCAAAATCGAATTTTATTCCCTCGAAGAATATGAACGAATCCGAAATCTGCTCTTTAAATAAACCACGCTATTGCTTGGGTTGCACAACAGGCAGGTACACATGAAAACATGTTCCGGTGGTTCCATCTGAATGCACTTCCAGACGTCCGCCATGATCCTGAAGAATCCCATAGCTGATCGATAAGCCTAAACCAGTTCCCGCTCCGACTTCCTTGGTGGTAAAAAACGGATCAAAAATTTTATCCTGGATTTCTGCTGGAATACCGGTGCCATTGTCTTCTACTTCCGTCACAATCCAGGTATCCTTCATATAAACTCTGATATGGATCATTTTATGTTCTCTTCCAGTCAGTGCGTCTTTGGCATTCATCAGTAAATTGATCAAGACTTGCTCAATCTGGACAGGATAACAATTAATCAGGGGCAACGGCTCAATCGGGAAATGCATGAATATTTGTATATTCTGATGCTCCAGTTGTCGATTGATCAGTGTGAAGGAATTATGGATGATTTGTGACAAATCATGTTCTGATCGGGATGAATGCTGGGTATCCCGGCCAAAAACCCTTAGATAATTGATGATCAATGAAGCCCTTTCGACTTGTTTCAAAATTTTCTGGATGGTGGGAATCGGATCTTCCTGATGTCCTCTGTCAATGGAACGTAAATAATTTTTGGAGGACATCTGGATCGTGCTCAAGGGTTGATTGAGTTCATGGGCGATGCCTGTTGCCATTTCTCCCAGGGATGCGAGTTTCGAGGATTGTACCAACTGGGCCTGGGTGTTTTTCAGTTCATGGTTGGTTACCACCAGTTGTTCATTGATTTCCATCAGCGTTTCTTCTGTCACTTTTCTTGCGGTCACATCCCGCTGTACCCATACAAAATGACTGGCTTGTCCCATGGGATCAAACACAGGACTGAGGGTCAGTTCGTTCCAGAAGGGCGTGCCATTTTTCTGATAGGTCATCAATTCACCCCGGTAAACCGTATGTTTCATGATTGATTGGCGAATTTGTTCCATTGCCAAAGTATCTGTGTGTTCTCCATCAAGAAAATTAACGGGTTGACCAATCACTTCTTCTACGGAATAACCTGTCAAACGAAGATACGCTTCATTGGCATAAACAGCCTGATGCCCCCGGGTATGAGGATCTGTAATCAGCACGCCTTCGGTAAGGGATTCTATCGCACGGGTCAAAACCCTCAAATAAGCTTCTTTCTGCTGGTGCTCCCAGATTTCATGCTGGAGTTTTTCATTGGTTTGCTGGAGTTCACGAGTGCGGGACCGGATAAGTTTTTCCAGATGATTTTTATATTGCTCCAGTTCCTCCATGTATTTTTTGGATCGGTCCTGTTCAAACTTGGACGTCAGCGCGTTTTTGACTCTGGCCTTGAGAATCAGTTGTTTGATCGGTTTTGTTAAATAATCAGTCGCGCCATGATCAAAACAATTCGCCAGGGTTTGATCATTTTCTTCACCAGTCAGCATAATCACTGGAATCTCATGGAACACCGCATGGTTTTTTAATAATTTGAGCAACGTAATCCCATCCGTTTGCGGCATATAAATATCCAGCAGCAGCAGATCAAAGCTTTCCTTCTCAAGACGATCCATCAAGAAAGTCGGTTGAGTAATGAATTTCACTTCATATCCCATCTCAGACAACACGGTTCGAACATGTTGAACGACATTGGTGTCATCATCTACGACCAGAATGTTAGCCATTTCGATTCATCCCAGTTAAAATAAAGAGTTTCCTGATATTTTGCATTGACCTAACGGATAAGAATTTACATATAAACTATAGACCTTGAAGCCTGTCAATCATTAAATTCAAACTGGGAATTATCCGATAAACAGCTTCCTGTTGAATTTTGACAGTCCCGAAAATTGCTTCATAATGAATTCGGGGACATGAATATTCCTTTCAGAAAAAGGATGGTTGTTCCAGTTAAATTTTTATTCCCAAAATACCAGTGCTTATGGCAGATCATCATGGCTTATAAAAAATACATGCTATTGATTCATACCTGGATCGCGTCCCTGTCATTTTTCGGGGGCTGGGTTTTGCTCCTGTATCCGTCATTGATTTTTGCGGAACCAGTCACATGGCAACAGGAAAAGCAAGTGTATGTTTTAGGAAAATCCGTTGATATTCTGGAAGATCCTGAAGGCAAATTCACGATTGAACAAATTCTTGACACTCCTTCCGACAAACTGTTTCAGCAAAGCACCCAGGAGATTCCCAACATGGGAGTCACCCAGTCCGTTCATTGGATGCGTCTGGAACTCAGAGATTTTTCCAACGCAACAGGAACCTGGTTGCTGGAATTAGGTGAGCCCCTGGTCGATGAAGTGGATGTGTACCTCATTCACCCGGATGGGACTTATGCCTTGATGCGTGGCGGTGAGAGGATTCCGTTCATCGATCGGGATGTTCATCATCGGCATCACTTGTTTCGTCTACCGCCCCTGGAAAAAACGCAATTTATCTACCTGCGGCTGTATGATGAAGGTGGCGTGGCATATCCTGTTAGACTGTGGGAAGAAAGCTATTTTCATGAACGGGATCTGGTTCGGGAACTCTGGTTCGGAATGTTTTATGGCATTCTCGTAGTGATGATTCTCTATAATCTGTTTATATTTCGGACAGTGAGAGATGAGAGCTACCTGTATTACGTTTTTTTTCTATCCTCATTTTTACTTTTTGAATTGTCTGCTGACACAAGAACCAATCAATATTTTTGGCCCCACCTGTCAACCTGGTGGACCAATCGTTTTTATTTTGTCTTTATAAGTTTCACTATCGCAGGAGCCGTAGCGTTTGGGCGGTCCTTTCTGGATACCGCGCGTTTTACCCCCGGAATGGACAAATGGCTTAAACGACTGATAATCCTCCAGTTACTCATGATCCCCACCATTTTTGTATTCAACTATATCTGGGTCATTGGCTTGTTTCTCCCCATGCTGGTTTTGGTCCCCCTCATTTTGACAGTCAATGGATTTCTGGTCTGGAAGGAGGACTACCGTCCTGCAGGATATTATCTGGCGGCTTGGGTTGTTTTGATGGCTGGCGGCATAACCCGTGGACTGGCGGAAGGCAACATTCTGGCAAAAAGTGGTTTTGCCAGTTATGGAATATATGTCGGTTCAACTCTCGAAGTAATTTTGTTGTCACTTGGTTTGGCCGACAGAATCAATATCCTGAAAAAAGACAAGTATCTTGCCCAGCAGGCCGCCTTGGAGGCCCAGGAAGAAGCCCTGTATGCCCAGATCAAAGCCGTGGATAATCTCAAACGTTCTGATAAACTCAAAGATGAATTTCTGGCAAATACTTCTCACGAATTACGCACTCCGCTGAATGGCATCATCGGAATTGCGGATTCCTTGTTATCAGGAACAGGTGGAACCCTTTCTCCTGAAGTGAAAACCAATCTGCAAATGATTGTTCATAGCGGACAACGTCTGGCAGGATTGGTGAATGACATCCTGGATTTCTCTAAAATGAAACACAGTGAGATCCAGCTTCAGCTCAAACATGTCGATGTACGCGGGGCTGTGGAAATGGCTCTAAACCTGTCACATTCGCTCGTAAGTCAAAAAAAACTCAAACTGATCAACACCATTGCGGATGATCTTCCTCTGGTCGATGCGGATGAAAACCGTGTTCAACAGATACTGCTGAATTTGATCGGCAATGCCATCAAGTTCACACATGAAGGCGAAGTCACCGCTGCCGCTGAGTTGTGTGGCGATCAAATCAAAGTCAGTATTTCTGACACCGGAATCGGGATTCCAGTCGAAAAACACGCCACCATTTTTGACTCGTTCGAACAGGGGGATGGTTCCGTCGCCAGAGAATATGGCGGAACCGGACTTGGGCTTTCAGTCGCAAAAACACTGGTGGAATTGCATGGCGGCAAGATTCAGGTGGAAAGTGAATCTGGAAAAGGATCCACCTTCAGTTTCACCTTACCGGTTTCTAAAAATCAAAATCGTGATTCCACAAAGACCCCTATAGCAATTCAGGATTCCACCTGGCAACACATGGAAGAGGAGTCTGTTTCTGTGGCGATGACCGGAATATCAGATCCCGATAAGCATGACCTGAAAATCATTTTGGTGGTGGATGATGAACCTGTCAATATTCAGGTACTTAAAAATCAGTTATCCCTCAAAGCCTATGTGGTCTGGAGCGCGTCAGATGGATTTCAGGCGTTGAGCAAAGTGGAACAACAGAAACCGGATCTAATTTTGCTGGATTTGATGATGCCCCGAATGAGTGGTTATGAAGTCTGTTTGAAGTTGCGGGAAAAATGGGAACCTGCCGTGTTGCCCATTATCCTGCTCACCGCCAAAAACCAGCCTCAAGACCTGGTGCTGGGCTTTCAGGCTGGCGCAAATGATTATGTGGTGAAACCCTTTCAGAAAGAAGAACTGCTGGCAAGAATTGAAAATCATCTCAAATTCAAGGAAGCCATTCGGTCACTTCAGGAAGCCCAACGACAGCAAATGGAACTGAAAACAGCACAAACAGTTCAGGATTTGCTGATTCCCAAAGATGACCCGCATTTACAAGACATTGAAATAGCCAGCTTCTATCATTCCGCGTCTGAAACCGGTGGTGACTGGTATGATTATCGTTACTACCCGGAATTGGAACGGTTGGATATTCTGATTGGCGATGTGATGGGTCATGGTGTGCCGGCGGCCATCATTACCGGAGTGGTGAACAGTTTTTATCATTCACTGGATGAATATCGCCGCAACACAGAAAACTGGGGACAAGCGGACCCACGACTGCTCAACCCATCCTTTCTTCTTGGTCTGCTCAATAAAATCCTTTATTCTACAACCAAAGGTCTTTACAGTATGACTTTTTTCTATTCAGTCATTGATTTAAAAACCAGAATCATGTCTTATTCCAGTGCGGCCCATACTCCCTGCCTGGTTTGGCGGCCGAACAAATTTACAATCCAGGCCGGGGCTCGTGAACAGAAACGTTCAGTGATCAGTCTTCATACCTATCACAATCAATTGGGTTATGTGGACAACAGTGAATATGACGTAAAAAGCATTCAACTGGAACAGGATGATGTCCTGATCTGGTACACTGATGGCATTATTGAAAATGTGAACCACGATGGTGACATGTTTGGTTTGAGAAAACTCAAACAGGTATTCCAGCAAGCTGAAGGCTTGAGTGCGGCAGAAATCAAGGACAACATTTTGAAATCAGCGTTTGAACATTATGGCGATGCAGATCAGGAAGATGACATCACCCTCATTGTGGCAAAAATAAAATAAAGAATGACAAAAGATAACTTCCCGAATTTTTTAACCACCGCTCAGGTCTGTAGAGACGCGCTATAGCACGTCTCTACGCATGCCTTGCTCAGGTCTGTAGAGACGCGCTATAGCACGTCTCTACGCATGCCCGGCAGAACATGTTTTTTGAAAAGGAATGGAAGTTATTTTTTGAACGTTCCTAAGAGATGAAACCTGTTTTTTCATAAAGGAAAGTACATGAACTTAACAAAATTTCAGGGCCTCTGCCTACTGTTTCTGCTTTTACCTGTCCAGTTATGGGGGGGCGAATGTGGTGAACTCAACAGCCGTGAAAAAATTGTGAGTTACGTTCGCGAGTCCTTGAAAGCCAACCCGATCTTGCGTTCCCAGTTGAGTGTTTACCTGGAAGTGCAGACTTGTGAAGGACAACAGTGTCAGACAAATGAAAAAATTGAACATGCCCTGCATCTGCTGAAAATGAAAGAGCAGGAACGGATATTTTTTTCCAGGGGACCTCAAACCCCACAGTGTCTGGTGAAAAACAATGACCGCAGTTATGCCTGCATTGCCTGTGATTTCAATCTGAGCAGTGAATGCCGACCTTTTGCGAAATCGGAGCAGGTTTCCAAAGTTCAGGGGACCAATCTGGACATGGACGATTTTCAAAAACTGGTGGATGATACCAGCCAGATTTCTTGTGAAGAAATGGAAAATCCCCAAGGGGTCCTTAAAATCACCAATCAGATTTCCACGCCATCACCGCAATCTTATGACACCATCATCACGTATTATGAACTGGAAAAAAATGTTCCCTTGATGGTGCAGTTTTATAACCAGAATGTTCTCCGCAAGGTTTACCGGTTTTTCCCCAAATACTATGTCAAAATCAACGATCAGTGGCTCGCAACCGTCATCCGTATCCGTTCTGTTGCCGGTGATGAACAGAACTATCTGTTTGAAACACTGGTTTACGTTTCCAAAGACACTCATAACAATTACAGATTGTTCACAGATCCGGCCAAAGATCCCTTGATCAACGGAGTTCTGGGAAATATGTTCAATATGGAATAATGAGGTCATGAAACTATCCTACCTCCCCAACCAATTACTCAAGCATCCCCGCCTGATTCTTCTTGTGTTTGCCGGAATTACAATATTTTTGGCTTATTCCGTAACAGCGCGTCTGTTTGTCCCTGATCAGGGGTTATTGATTGACACGTCTCTGGACAACTATATCAGCCAGAATTCTCGCGCCTATCAATTATTCAATGAAAGCCGCAGAGTTTTTGGAAATGAACAGTTTGTGGTGCTTGCGGTACAACCACCTCAGAAGAAAATGGATCTGAATTTCATGTTGCGGTTGGAACAACTGACTCTTGATCTCGAACAAAAAATCCCTCAACTCCTCAAAGTGCAAAGCCTCATCAATATTCCACGCATGACAGGTGATTGTGCGGGAAAATCCTGGTTTCATCAAAAGAATCTGGGAGACTACTGTGACTCCCTTTTGACGAAATATCAGCAAGGACTGGACTGTTTGCAAAACAAATCTTCCACCCAATCCGGGATTGTTGAACCAGCGTCTCTGGATTTGTTCATGGAGGATCCACTGGATACACCACCGACACCAACTTCGAACAGGTTTTGTTCTCCGGATGTTCTGGAAAAATCAGCAGACATCCTCTATCAGGAAACAGCGTCCGGGGTTGATCAAATCATTGCTGAAATGAAAGGGAATTCTCTCATTGTAAAAGACCTGATGTCGTCTTCCGCCGACACCGCTGGTATTTTGCTGGTGTTCCATGAAAACGCGTCTGTGGATTCAGCACAAATTCAGGGAGAGCTTTCGAAACAGATACAAATTCTGAAGGATGAAGGCTTCACCGCGTCTTATGCGGGACAGTCACGACAGCAATATGAAACTTCGAAAACACTCCGGAATGATTTGCGCAAGATTCTCCCTGTCAGCTTGCTCGTCATGATTATGATTCTGGCCTTTTCCTTCCGCTCAATTCGGGGGGTTCTGATTCCGCTGGGGATTGTCATCAGCGGTACTGTCTGGACAGCCGGTATTTTCGCTTTGACTGGTAATGTGCTCAATCCGCTCACCATGGTGTTGCCGCCACTGATCATTTCAGTGGGCAGTGCCTACATCATTTTTGTGCTGCATCAGTATTATGAGCTATCGGCCAGCATCCAGGAGCCACAACTTCTGATTAAAACCCTGTTCAAAAAAATAGGCCTTCCCTTGCTGGTGACAGCGCTCACAACAGTCGCAGGGTTTGCCGCTTTGGGCACCAGTCCCGTTCCTGCCATTAAAATCATGGGGTTGTATGCCAGTATCGGGGTGGTAATCATTATTCTGCTGTCCCTGACAGTTGTTCCGGCACTGCTCACCTTATTACCCGTTGTCCTCCTCAAAAAAGAATCCCATAACCTGGCGATTCTGGAACCTGTGATTCAACATTTTTCAGTCTGGGTGGGAAAATATCCCCGGTTTTTTATCACCGTGTGGTTGTTGATTGGAATCGTCTCAATTGCCGGACTATTTCAGGTAAAAATTGACAGTTCTACCAGTGCGTTTCCAGAAAACACGCCTGTCATGCAGGATCTGCGCTTCATCGAACAACATCTGGCTGGAACCAACACACTCAGGATTCTGTTTGAAAAAAAACAGGAGGAATCCAAGCTACAAAGTGCGGACTTGATGCGGAAACTGGATAAGTTCCAACAGTGGTTGCTGGAAAATTTTTCAGAACAATCTCTTCAGCCTTTGGCCGGACTTCAGGTGGACAAGATTTATAGCGTGGTGGATCTGATCAAATATCGGTTTCCCGATCTGGAACAGTTGACAGATGGCGAAGTGGAATATTTTTTTGATTTTCTCAAACGTCAGAACGGACCTGTTTATCTGAGCCCTGATCACAAACTACTGCAAATAACCCTGCGGTTGCGGAGTGAGGGTTCCAGTGCCTATCTCCAGTTGCGAGATCGACTGGAACCGGAAGTTCGGCAACGGTTCCCTGATCTGGAGGTTGTGTTTACCGGAAGTGAGGTGCTGGCCAGTGAATCTGTCAATCAGATCGCCGAAAGTCAGGTCAGTAGTGTCATTCTGGCTCTGGTGATCATCTTTGTCATTTTGTCCATTTTGTTCATGGATCCCAAAATGGGGTTGGTGGCCTTGTATCCCAATGTGGTGTCCATTGCGGTGTTTTTTGGTTTTCTGGGTTGGATGTCCATTTCCATCGGTGTCACTATTTCGGTAATTGCCGCAATTGCTCTGGGAATTGGTGTGGATGATACGATTCATTTTTTATCGCATTACAACAGCAATGTAAAACTGCTCAGAAACAAGCGCAAAGCTTCAGAGCAGGCCATTCTTCAAATCGGCCGTCCCGCGACCCTGACCACAGTCTCACTGTCAATGGGATTTCTGGTTTTTGTCAGTTCCGACATGCAGACTCAGGTATTGTTTGGCTTTCTTGTAGCCTTCACACTGGGTGTCTGTCTGCTCGCGGATCTGCATTTTCTTCCGGCAATCATGGTGAATACGAGACTGATCACCGTCTGGGATTATGCGGAATTAAAATATACTCCTGAATTTCTGAGCAAAATTCCGGTATTCCAGGGGCTGACAGTTCGTGAAACCAAAATAGCGACACTGATGGGCTATCCCATTGATATGAAGCCCGGAGAAACTCTGTTTCGGGAAGGCGATATCGGGAACGAACTCCTGATCATTCTGGAGGGGACCATTGAAATTTTCTGGGAAAAGGAGTTTCATCAGCAGGAAAAAGTCCTGGCCACCTTGACGCAGGGAGACAGTTTCGGGGAAATGGGATTGTTCCGCAGCACCCGGCGGGCCGCGACAGTTCGCGCAGTCCAAAACACCAAGCTACTGGCTCTGACCAAAGAGGTTTTGCTGCATCTGAAATCCCGTTATCCGGCAATCGCCTCCAAATTATTTCTGAATCTGTCGTCCAAACTGTATCAGGCGATTCAGAACGCGGATCAGCAAGTCATCGGTCGAACTCATTCCGCCAAGGGGTTGAGTGAATTTTTGCAGAATGTCAATCCTACCGATGAAGAATTGAAGAAGCTGGTGGATAATATCATTCATGAAGCCATTATTACCCAAAAAGCCCGCCAGACACTGGAAAAGCACATTTATGCGGATAATATTGTCAGCGCCATGGAAAAGTTCCATCTGGATCGTTTGCAACAGGCCATTGATTCCGGACAGGTTCTGGAAGAACGTTCTGATCTGAGTGATATTTTTGATACGGTATCCAAACGTGATTATCGCTGGCTGGAATCCCGGTTTGAAATAAAAGAAATGACGATTGATCAGTCGGTCGCTCAGGAAGATAGTCTCCGTAATTATATGGTACTGATTCTGGAAGGCAAACTGGGGATTGTTCAATATGAGGAGGGTCAGACCATCCCGTTGAGAACCGTCTTTCAGGGGGATGTACTGGGAGAGGAGATCTGGGTGTTTGGTGAAAAAACATGGAAGGACGACGTGCTTGTTCTTGAAGATGTCAAACTTCTGTTGATTGACCGCCAAGGCTTTGAAGACATTGCGGAATACAAACAAAAACTGGCGACAAAACTCAGCTACAATCTGGTGAGTATGCTTTCAAACCGCCTGCAGGAAATGAATTACAAACTGTTCCACAAAAGCGTGCGTTGAGTTTTCAGGCCGTCAATACTTCGGCTAATTGAAGGAAGCATCAAATGTCTTCCGCTGGAGGAAATCAAGGCTTGGATTAAAAAAATGGAGAACAAGGAAACCTGACGTACTCTTGTTTGAAATCACATGATTTCTGTCTGGACAGGTGTCAGGTAGAGTTCATCCAGAGCCGTTTTGAGACGGTTACGCTGTTGAACTGTCAGCATGACAAACTTGAGTCCATATTTCCACGCGGGTTCACGGTTAAAACTTTCAGCGACCCGCCCCCATACAATCTGTCCTGCCAATTCGATGGTATTCTGTTCCAGGTATTGATCGAGGGTGGGTTGTCTGAAAAAGATTTCAACCCGAATCATTTGCCCGGTTTCTACATAGCGCCCCAATTCGAGTTCTATCCCTGTCAATGAAATGTTGTTGACCATTCCCGCAAAATGCTGGTGGCTGTGATCCAGATAGATATTGGCGGAGGTGTTGAGCAGATACCGGTTGGCATACCGTGGGCGATACAACTTGCTGGTGGCGGCTTCCAGTCGATTGGACAGCATACACACCATGTTATGCGTGAATTTGGCGGCCAGCTTTTTATGATTATTGACCATGCGATCCAGGTTGTAAACATTCAGGAACAAGGCTTCTGAATCTTCACCGGCAACAACGCTTGCCTGCCGGACCTGATCCTGCCCCAGCAAACAATTTTCTCCAACCAGATCGCGTTCACCGATGGTTGAAACAATCATTTTTTCTCCTACCGCTTCAATTTGGGCAACAAACTTTCCTGACAACACCATCATGATGAAATCGCCCCGATCACCGCGGGAATAAACGGTTTTTCCAGCGGGTATGTGCTTGTGTTCACAATATTCATAAAAGGTTTCTTTTTCCCGTTTGGTCATCCCCTGAAAAATATCGATGAAAATTGGAACATGATCAGACGTGTCCTCGGACTCCCCATCATCCATGGAAGAGTAATCGACCAGATTGATTTCCTTGAGAGCTTTGCCAACCATACGGTGATCAGTATTTTTGATGGAAACAGCCAGGCTTTTTGACAGATTGAGAAACAGTTTGGACGCAATGCCGGGATTTCGTTGCTGAAGCTTGAACAGAATGTCTTCCGTGATGACCAGTAGCCGGGTTTTTTCTGAGGCCTGTGCGGTGGCAGTCCGTTTGGTTTTGCGGAACAAGCCCATTTCGCCAAAGGTTTTTCCTTTGGGAAGCTGTGCCAGAACATTACGTTCCTCATGATATTTTTCATCCAGATAAATGGTGATGTTTCCTTCCAGGATCACATAGAGTTCATTCCCGGATTCGCCTTCTTCAAACAGGATATCATCCTTCTCAAGTTCAACCGTGTAGGCGACAAGGGTCGCGATTTTAGCGTCGGACACACTCATCTTCTGAAACAGGTCAATGCCTTCCAGAAATTTCGCGTCAAATTTAAGTCCCAGATAATCCCAGACGGTGATCAACTGGGTTTCCATCATGATGGAAGGCAGGAAAGTCAGATCGGTGATGAGACAGACAAACAGGGTAAAGGCGGTCAGCGCGCCAAACAGAATTTGCGATTCCATATCCGACATCACAAAAATCGCAAACCCGGTAACCAGCGAAAACGTGGTGTACATCATGGGTTTGCCGATATGCCGGATGGTGACCTGGGACGCAATTTTGTTGTTTCTGATTTTTTTCACATTTTCATTATAATGCGTCAAAAAATGAATGGTGTCATCCACCCCAATCCCCAACGCGATGGACGCAATGACCGAAATCGTGATGCCGACAGGAATTGAAAACCAACCCAGAAGTCCGAAAAACACCATCACCGCGACAACGTTGGGATAAAGCGCAATGACACCCATTTTCCATGACAGGAATAACATGGACAAAATGACAAAAATAATCACCAGCGCGAGCATCACACTTTGAATCTGACTCCGGGCAATGTTATCAGCGGATTCGCTGGCCAAAATGCCGGCACCTGTGAATTCAACCTTCAGGTGGGGAAGAAACTGAGGGATCTTTTTTTCCAGAATATTTTTCAGTTCGATGAAGGCCGTGGAACCGGAAACGGTCATCCGAACCGTGATTTGTAGCAATTCGCGGTTTTCACTCACAAAGGTCGGCAACACGCCTTTCTGAAATTTCTCGAAAAAATGTAGCACCTGATCATCGGTCAGGTTATCCAGTCCGTGACGATATTTGTCCAGATACTCCACGGGCGTATAAACCTTGTCGATTTGAATGCCTTGAATGTTTCCGAGTTCGTTGGGCGCATCCGTTTGCAACAGCCAGGATTTCAATTCTGCCAGACCATACACCGTGTCTGCGGAAAGCATGGACACCGAATTCGTTCTCGGGGAAAACACCAACCGCAGCACATTGGTTCCACCGAGATGTTGTTCAATGAATCGTAAATCCTGAATGATTTCTGATTCTTCGCTGAAATTGGTGCTCAAACTGTTGATTTCAATCCGGAACAACCCCATCAGGGATATTCCGCCAATAATCACCCAGACCAGGATCACGCCTTTGGAATATTCCCGGAGAAAATTGGATTTCAGATGCAGCATTTTATCCAGTATTCCGTATCGGGCAGGATTTCGTTGTCGTTCGGGAATGGGAAACAGGCACATCATCCACGGGGCCAGTGTGAGTGAAAGAATGGTGATGATGGTGATTCCAATGCTGGAGTAAAGTCCCAACTGCTGAATGGCTGGAATCGGACTCACCATAAGCGCGGCAAAACCACATACTGTTGTCAGCGCAGTCACAACCAGGGGCACAGTGATGTGTTCGATAGTCCGTTCGACAATGACCCTGCGTCCGCCTCTGGTCAATCTGGCCTCCGCATAAAACTGGTGAACCACATGGATCACATAGGCACTGCCAACACAGATCAACACCGGAGGACAGGCCATTGTCACCAGATTGAGCTGGTCACCGATCAGTCCGAACATCCCCATGGTCCAGATAGTACCAAGGAGCACAATGACCATGGGCACGATCACACCTCTGAGCGTTCTGAACGAGAACATCAACACAAGTGTGATCATGACAATACTGAGCGGAAGAATACGTTGGAGATCCTGACGGATCAACCGGGTTGCCTCATATTCCTGACGCAATTCGCTGGCATAAGCCATGATCCAGCCATCCTGACGATATTGTTTGAGCAATGCGGTCAAACTGTTCTGCGTGTGTTCATCACCAGGGGTCGCTTCAGGTTTGAACAGGACAATGACGGCGGCTGTTTTTCCATCTCTTGAGATCAGATCCTGCTGAATAATCTCATCTTTACGCAACTGTTCGACAATTTTTTTGATATGGCTTTGAACCGAGTTTTCGAGATCCTGCAATGTTTTCTGATAAATATCACTGGTACATTGCGGACCGGAATGAGTGGATGTGTTCAATTCATTGGACATGGAAGATGGCGCGCCGGGAAGTTCAAAGTCTTCATCAAAAGACAATCCGGGACCCGTTTCAGATAACACATCCACTGACGGGGAGACTTCGAGTTCCGGATGTTCCAGACAATATTTTTCCTGTCGGTACTGTTCCAGAATGGACAGGCACACGGAACCCAGCGATTCTTTATGGAACCATGATTTTCCGGCACAGGGTCCCTGCCACTGCGGTGTGTTGATCAGGCTGATCACCCGTTCCACATTGGGAATGTTGAGGGCTAGATCATGAGTGAAATTTTCCAGCATCAGAAAAAAATCCAGATTCATCTTCTGTGCGTCTTTTTCCGATTGAATGGCAATCATCAAAACTTCTTCGCTACCGAAAATCTTTCGAATTCGTTTGAATTCATCAAAATTTCCTGAATCTCTGCTGATAAACGGTTCCAGACTGCTGTCAATGATCAATTGATAATGATCATCCAGAAGTTCTGATTTTACTTTCAGAAAAAACAGGATGGAAAGCCCCACGCAACTGACAATGATCAGCAGTGGATACCGGTTCAGAAAATAGAAAAAACGAGTCAGCATGGATTTTTTTTGTCAGCAGGAATTCAAATGAAAAACAGGACATGATTGACCTTTAACAAAATGAAATCCTCCTGACAAGCTTTTGCATTGAAACAATGTCCAAGGCATGTCATTAGCAACGTCAGTTGATTCAATATCTGTATCATTGAGTATAAAAACTCAGAGTTCATGTTTACCTTCCTCACCAAAAAGGACTTATGGAACACCCCTCCAATCCACTGATTTTCAAACGTTGGCCACCTAAACATCCTGAACGCATTCAGCTTTATTCCATGGGAACCCCCAATGGACTTAAAATTTCGATTGCACTGGAAGAAACAGAAATACCTTATGAACTGCATCTCATCAATATCCGAACTGGAGACCAGCACACCGAAGAATTCAAATCCATCAATCCAAACTCCAAGATTCCGGTGATTCTTGATCCGCATGGACCCGATGGCAAAATGATCAGTATCATGGAATCCGGCGCCATTCTGATTTATCTGGCTGAAAAATCCGGAAAGTTGATGCCGTTGGATGGCGCCGGCAAAACTGAATGTCTGCAATGGCTGTTTTTTCAGGTAGGACACCTCGGCCCCATGTTCGGGCAGTTCGGACACTTTTATAAATTTGCCGCAGACCAGTGCAAGGATCCTTATCCTGTGGAACGCTACCGGACTGAAAGCCGGAGATTGCTGGCTATTCTGGAAAAGCAACTGACTGGCAGGGATTTTTTAATCCGCAATGAATATACCATTGCGGACATTGCTACATTTTCGTGGGTCAATACCCTGAAAACACATTTCGACGCATCCGAAGCGTTGGGACTGTCAGAGTTTCCAAGGGTTTTTGAGTGGGTGGACCGTTGTATGTCAAGACCTGCTTCCGAACGGGGAAGAGCCATATTTTCCTGAAAAAAATCAGTTGAAGTGTCTCATCCGGAGCAGGTGTCTTTTTTATTGGAATATATCAATGCCTGTTTTCCGGGCGTAATAGAACGAGTGATCAGAACCGGAACAATTCTTCCAGACTTTGAGCGGTTAGAACGCGCTCTGCCAGCGTTTCCAGTTGGAGGAAAGACAACGTACTCAGTTGCGTCAGGTAGCTTGCGGGAATTTCACGGAATTTGATCCGCAATTGTTTTTCCACCAGGGAACGGAATCCTTCAACCCGGCCTTTCTCAATGCCTTTTTCAAATCCTTCATCAATCCATTGTTGGGCCATGGTGGGCATAACGACCTCCTCTAATAGTTCCGGGTTCGGGAGTTTGTGAAATTCTTCAATGAACGCGTCCTTATGTTTTCATGTATGGGGATATCTGAAATTACTCCCATATTCAAACATAGCCAATGTGATGTCATCCGCAGGTGATGTTCCTTGAGTATAAGACTTGAATGAATCCTTAATATTTTGAAAAAAATGTTTCAATTCCAGGTCATTTGAGTTTTGGAGTACCTCCATAAAATACTTCCTGAATCTGTTTCCATCCCCAGTCACACTGTCGGTCAAACCATCTGTGAACAGTAATAAACGGTCGCCATGAGATAGTTGTAACTTGTTTTCATGTATGGGGATATCCGCGATTACACCCATCAATAAACACGTTGCCTCCAGTTTGATCATCTGTTGATCTTCGGAACGTATCAGTATCATTTCTGGATGACCTGCATTGATATAACGGCATTCTCCTGACGGAGAGATTCTAAACAGAATCGCCGACATGAAATGGTCCATTGGTGTATGAGTGAACAAATTATTGTTGATATGATTGGCAATCATGGTGAGTGAGACGTCCTCATCCATTTGCTCAAGCAACATCTCTACCAGAATGGTGAGAAATGCTGCTGAAATGCCATGTCCGCTGGCATCCCCCAGGAAAAAGAAAAAGTCCCCATTGCGAGCATGATGCGAATAATAAATATCACCTGAAATCTGTTCCAGCGGTTTGAACCACAGGTAATGTTCTACAAATTCTGCATTCACCACAGGTTGAATGATGCTTCCCTGAACTTCACCAGCCAGTTTTAAATTGTGAAGCATCTCATTGTTTTTATCCGACAAATCTCTGGTTCTGAGACTGATTCTTTCTTCCAGTTCGGTGTTCAAGAGTTGGTAGTCTTCTGTCAGAACAACTAATTCCTCATTGCGATGGACAAGTTCATCGGCCAATTTGACGGCCTTGCGGTGAATGCGCCGATTGTTGATGGCCAACACCAACCCCTGAAAAAAAATAAATACCACAAAACCATTCTGACTGATAAAAGGTCTGTTCAATTGGTGGAGGTCAATGCTGATATCATGCAATGCTGCGGCAAAGAAAATCAGAAATCCCCAAAGCAGGATTCCAGCGGTCTTCTCCCGGTGATGGAGCCATACATAAATGAGTGTTCCCAACATCCAAAGCAGTGACAAACCCACCAGCACATAGAATATTTGGGGAAGCACACGGAAATGAATAGAGTTCATGCTCATTAACCAAGTGGCACAAACCAGTAACAGAAAATCGATTTCCAGAAATCTGGCCAGAAAGTTTAAGACCTTTTCTGTCTTAACAAAAAGAGTGCGAATATACCTAAGCAAACAGAAGATGACCATCATTCCGGAGGAGACTCTGATTTTTGGATAAAATTCGAAATGATCGAAATCAGAAAAATAGAGTTCAAGAATATGGTATCCCGTTATTGACCAGATCATGGTTAATAAACACGTCAGCCCCATCCATAACGCACCGCGGTCATAATTGTTCAATCCAAACAATCCCAAATGATACAGCCCCATAATCAGCAATATCCCCAAAACCAAACTGTTGAGGACAGACTTGGTAACAATCAGTTGATGCATGGATGAGCTTGTTCCCAATATTGGAAGTTTATATGGCCCACCTTGATGATGTGCATAATTACTGATCTGCCAAAAAATCTGTATTTCCGGCGCAGGATTCACAGTCAGCACCTGCTGAAAGACCTTCGGTTCGGAATTTATCGCGTTATCACTGATTTTTCCAGAATTGAACTCCATCGAAAGAGGAATACCCTCCGCATTATAAATCCTCATTCGGGCAGAACTGATCGCCAAGCCTGTCAGGATTTCCAGATGATCATGCTGATATGGAAAGGATTGGGGAAGCAGAACACGAAGCCTGTAGGTACCAAAACCATGTGTGGGCAGGAAATTGTGAGGATTGGAATCCCAGAATTCGGGACTTACGTAATAATCTGGTAGTATGTTTCGCCCCAAACCATCTGTCTGGCCGTCAACCCATTTACCCCAGTACAATTCCCACTCCCCTGCCAGTGTGACAGGATTATGATGTTCCAGTGTGATATCTCTCAGATCCAGAATGCCCTTGACTGCGACAGGCGGTGGACCCGCAAATCTTTCTCTGAATGTTTCCATGACGGCTAATCCCATTCCCAATGAACAAAAAATGAGAAATGCCAGAATAGTGTATTTAGGTCTAGACAGGGGTTGCGAAAATTGAATAGACCGGTGACGAACATCGTGTGGCATGCGGATTCTTTTTGTCATAAGCCTTTCGTCCCACTATCATCGAAACAGCAAGGACGACCATCGGCATGGGTATATTTATTTTAAATTGTAAAAGTTTGCTCGTGCCCTTGTCCAGTGGGGCACGTTATCCATCAGGCGAAGCTCTGCTTCGCACTCACCGGAGGTGGCTCGGAGAAATGACAGGAATAGAGATCAGAAACGTCCGGAAAACATGACAAGGAGTTGAAAAAAGCCCACGGCCACACCCAAAGCACCCCCAACCATGATCAGAATCCATTCATCTTCCTGAAACGCGGGGCGTAATAATCCGATGAATTCTTCAGCGGTAAGCTGTTTCATTTTTTCACGCAGGATCGTTTGGATATCCATAGCTTCCTCGGTGTAGGCATGTAAATGGCTGAGTCCTTCCGGTAAATGTTCCAGCACCTTGTCAACAGCCATTTCTTTCATCTGGATATAGCGGTGGGTTCCCATGGTCAGGGCAATGAATGGTTTGGTGATGCCTGTTGAACTGTCAATGGTTCGTTTGACATGACGCTGGATCAATTTGAAAAGCTTGTCGGAGGATGGCCCTTTCAGGATGCCTTCAATGATATTTTCAGGATTCAGGATTTCCGACGCGATCAGGGCACCATAATCTGAAGCCACTTCCTGTTGTCGTTTGATAAAGAGTCCCTGAATGGTCCATGGGCCAATTTTAATGGGATTGACAGGTTCAAAGATCATCTTGAGAGCCAGCCAGTTGGTGGCGTAACCCACAATGAAACCACAAACCGGAAGTTGCCATTGGCCTTTGTAATAAATCCAGATCACCATCTGGATACAGCCAAATAAAAAACCGAAATACAAACCTGAACGTTCAATAAATTTAAATTCCTTGTGCCCGACATCCTGAAACACCTTGTTCAGCAGTGATCGATCCCGAACCAGAGAGTCAATGATCATGGCTTTGAGATCAAAGAGATCGCCGATATGTTCCTTGATTTCGGTCATGGTTCGCGCGATGACATTCGGTGCGTCATTCCGGACACGTCTGAAAATTTCATCCTTCACCATCAAGGGCAACATTTCCCATAATGCGGGAGCCTGTTCAATCATGATATCAGTGGTCAACGTTTCAATCAGAACCTCCATGGTCGGTTCCATTTCTTTGGCGACACGTTCAGGGTCCAGGCGGTCGAACAGTTCTTCAACACTGATCAGTTTGGTGGTCATCAAATCCACAGCGATGGATGCCATTTTTTCCGCTTTCCGGGGGATGATGCCCTGCCAGCCAAGAAAGGGTGGAATTCCCCAGAACGTGAGCGGATAAAAGGTCATCTTGATGGCAACAAGATTGGTGCCCCAGCCCACAATGGCACTTACAAAAGGCATACTGACATAAAGCCAGAAGTCTTCGTTATTAAAGGCATCCATCAGCAGTGTATTCATGATAAGAACTCTCCGTATTCAGGCTTTATGAAAACATGACAAACAGTTGGAAGAATCCAACGAACATTCCAAGGATGGCTCCAACCAGAATCAGAATCCATTCATCTTCCTGAAAGGCGGGACGCAACAGATTGACAAATTCTTCCGGAGTAAGAGCCTGCATTTTTACGCGCAAGGTATTTTCAATATCCCAGGCTTCTTCCGCATAGACATGCACATGCTTCAGACTTTCGGGTGTGTGTTCCATGATATGATTCACCGCGGAATCTTTCATGTTGATGTAATTTTTGGTGCCAATGGTCAGGGCGATGAAGGGTTTGGTGATGCCTGCGTATTGATCAATACTCCGTTTCACATGGCGTTGAATCAAATGGAACAGTTTGTCGGAGCTTGGACCTTTCAGAATTCCCATAAAGATATTTTCCGCATGCAGGATTTCCTTGGAAATCAAGGCACCATAATCCCCCGCGACTTCCTGTTGTCGTTTGAGAAACAATCCCTGAATAATCCATGGTCCGAATTCCCTGCCTAAAATTTTATAGGGGCCAAAGGTTGTGGGTTTGGCGGGTTCAAAGATCATTTTGAGAGCCAGCCAGTTGGTCGCGTAGCCCACGATCAGTCCGCACACAGGCAACTGCCAGGAACCTTTATAAAAAATCCAGAGAATCATCTGAATCACTCCAAACGCGAAGCCAAAATAAAAACCGGAAATTTCAATGAATTTGAATTCCTTGTTGCCGACTCTGAGGAAAATTTCATTCAGCAGTTGTTTGTCTCGCACCAGAGAATCTGTCACCATGGCTTTCAAATCAAACAATTCATTAATGTTGTCCTTGATTTCCTGCATCATGGTGGCAATCACCGTGGGTGCTTCATCTTTGGCTCTATGATAAATTTCATCCTTGACTCGCTGGGGAATCATTTCCCACATGGAAGCGGCCTGTTCCATCATGATCTGGTTGGTGATGGTTTCAATCAGGTTGAGCAGAGCAGGTTCCATTTCGGCGGCTACCCTTTTGGGATCAAGCCTTGTAAAAATCTCCTCAATACTGATCAATTTGGAGGTCATCAGATCACAGGCCAGTGACGCCATTTTTTCAGCTTTTCGGGGAATGATTCCCTGCCACCCCAAAAACGGAGGTTTGCCGATAAACTCCAGAGGATAAAATGTCATTTTCAACGCAACCACATTCGTGCCCCAGCCAACAATTCCACTAATAAACGGCATGGATACGTACAACCAGAAATTTGTCCAAAATTCACTCATAATCAACCTCCGGGAATCAGCAGGTTCAGAAATATAAAGGTACAGGAAAACAAACATCGAACCGGAATCAGAGGTTCCCGGCTTCCTGTTGTTCCTGATGGGAAAAACATTCTTTCCACAGCCTTCGTAAAGACAAAAAAATCAGGTTTTTTTCAGGTGACGAAGGGTGGTGTTTGTTTCCTGTATAATTTTTATGGAATTGTCAACAGTCACAGTGAAAATAATCAATAAGATCTACAGAATCGCCATTTTTTCAGGTTTGACAGAAGAAGTCTCATAAATATGCATAAATGAGGTTGATGTTCTGAATTTAAAATGCAAGAAGGTATGAAAGAGATGAAAAAATATTCTTTTTTCATTTCGTCTGGAAGTTTACGAAGCAGTAAATGCTACGTTTTATATCCGGTGTTGCCTCAATTAAAGAAGGTTTTAAATAACTTAAATCAATACGGAGTCCTTATGTTAGAAACAATTCTATCAATAGTTAACCATCCTGAATTCTGGTTATATGTTTCGATGCCGTTTACCAGTGCCATCGTGGGATGGGGAACCAATGTACTTGCTATCAAAATGATGTTTTATCCTATCGAATTTTTGGGAATTCCGCCCTTTTTGGGATGGCAGGGAATTGTTCCGGCAAAAGCCATTAAAATGGCTAAAATCAATGTAAAAATGATGACTGAGAATTTGATCAGTGTGCAGGAAATGTTCAGAAATCTGGATCCCGCCGGAATGGCGAAGGAATTGGAGCCACTGATGGCCACCATGACTGAAAAAATCCTCACAGAGATTATGGAAGAACAGTCTAATACCTTATGGGAAGCGTTACCTCAAAGGGCAAAAGATGAAATATATAAACGCGTCAGCAAAGATTCACCGGAAGTGATTGCACAGGTGCTCACTGAATTTACCGATAATATCGATGAACTGTTCGACCTTGAAAAAATGGTATTGGACACTCTGGTTCGAGACAAACGACTGATGGTTGAAATGTTTTTAAAGGTTGGTGAAGCGGAATTTAAATTCATTGGAAATTCCGGTTTTTATTTCGGATTTCTCTTTGGCCTGATTCAGACTGGAGTCTGGTTTGTCTATCAGGCCTGGTGGGAGCTTCCACTCGGTGGTCTGCTGGTGGGATATCTCACCAACTGGTTGGCTCTGAAAATGATTTTTGAACCCCTTGAACCCAAGAAAATCGGGCCATGGACCTGGCAGGGTTTGTTTTTAAAAAGGCAGGATGCCGTGGCAATTGAATATTCCAAGCTGGTTACCAAGGAAATTCTTAATGCCGACAATATTATTGAAGCTGTTGTTCGAGGACCAGCGTCTGACCAATTGTTTGAGATTATCAGTCGCAATGTTAAAAAAGCCATTGACAGTTATGCGGGTATGGCAAAACCCTTTGTACAGATGGCCGTGGGAACAAAAGGATATATCACCATGAAGTCACGTGCCTGTGATTTGATTATCGCAGAAGTTCCCAGGTCCTTGAGTCTGGTTACAGACTATGCCACCGAATCACTCGCCATTGAAAAAACTCTGGTTGAAAAAATGAGAGAGCTGACACCCACACAATTTGAAGGACTCTTGAGACCGGCTTTTCAGGAAGATGAATGGATTCTGATTTTAGTAGGCGCTGTTTTAGGTTTGCTTGTCGGCCTGGGACAACTCTTTTTTATGTTTGGTGGCGTTCAATAGAAGGCTATGGTCATCGTTTCGCCATTGAGTGGCGCAAGCTGGGCAGGACAATACCGGGAAGGTGGGATGGGCAGTGGTTCCGTTTGATGATGTAAAGTCATATAAATCATTGAATTAGGCATAAGGGACATTGCTGCTCAGTAAGTTGCATAAACTTCCTCTGAAAAAAATGCGAGCTGTGCAGGTACTTTTTTTTTGCCACAAAGTACACAAAGAACACAAAGTAAAAAAGGGAATATGCACCAGAAAACTTGAAAATCAGGGTTTTACTGAGGACTTCATTTATATAAAAACCTTTTTATTCGTGTTCTTAGCGTTCTTAGCGGCTCATTTTCAAACCACCTGCACAGGTGGAAACTTTTTGGCTTATATAAAAAATCATAATAATTTCAATAAATTCAAAAAACTGAGAACTGAAAGCTGAGAACTTACCACTGTCGAGTGATTTATTACTTGGAAAAAGACCATACAAAAATACTTTACATCAAACGGAACCACTGCCCTCATGTTGAATCAATTCTTTAACAGGTGGATGACTTACGGGAAAACCCATTACTGGCTGGGCAGTGTGCTCATGTCCGTGGGCATTTTCCTGCTTTCTTCATGGTCCCAACCACCCACACCGCCCATAGATATTCCCTTTTATGACAAATGGGCACACATGATCCTGTATGGTGCTCTCAGTGTCATGTACCTCAACACCGCGACAAACGGATTCACTCGCCTGTCGTTTCAGCGAATTTTCGTGGCATGGATGGGATGTGTCCTGTTCGGACTTTCCGATGAATGGCATCAGTCTTTCGTGCCGGGACGTTACAGCGATGTGCAGGACTGGTTAGCTGATGTTGCCGGAGCCTCATTGATTATTGGCATATGGTTTGTGAGAAACCGGCGTAATTTTTCGAGCTGTGCAGGTACTTTTTTAGCAACAAAGTACACGAAGAACACAAAGTAAAAAAGGGAATATGCACCAGTAAACTTGAAAATCAGGGTTTTACTGAGGACTTCATTTATATAAAAACCTTTTTATTCGTGTTCTTAGCGTTCTTAGCGGCTCATTTTCAAACCACCTGCACAGGTGTAATTTTTCACAAACAGGAATGACAAAGGGATAGTTTTCTTTTTTTGAAGGTTTAATAGCCTCCTCGCCACCAGAACTGCCTCAACACAAAAATGACAACAACCCCCAATCCCAGCAAATATAAAAACCAGTTTCCACAGCGCGCATACAACGAGGCGATTTGCGGAACAGGCACAAGCACGTTGCGGGCGGCCTGAGTCATCAATTCCGTTTGCGCTTTAGGGTCAGTCTCTCCGGTGGGGCTCACATAGCCGCTGATTCCTGAATTACTCACCCGGATCAGCGGCATACGAAATTCCACGGCCCGAAATTGTGCCAGTGCCCAATGGAGCCAGGGTGCTCTTGTCAGACCAAACCAGCGGTCATTGGTCATGTTGATCATGAGGGTTGGCTGACCTCGTTCAAAATCACGTATCATGTCCGCGAAAATGGCTTCATAGCAAATCAATGGAATGGCGTTTACCTGTGAATTGATGCGAAATGTTTGAGGGGTATCTCCCGGAATATAGCGTAATACACCGGGAAACCATTGCCGCAATTCCGACCATTGGTTTTCGAACGGCAGATATTCCGTAAAGGGCACAAGGCGGCGTTTGGCATAATGCTGTGCCACAACCTGGCCCGGAGCAATGAGATGTGCCATATTGTAATAGGGCTGTCGACCATCAGGCATGGTTTGCGTCCGTTCATAGACATAGCTTGAAACCATTGCCAGTGGTGTCTGCAATTCCTCAACAAGCTGGTTGATCTGCTGTTGCTGGCTGGTTTTCTCAACCCATGAAAAAGGCACAGGAATTTCAGGCCACAGGATCAGATCCATTTTTTTCTGAGAGTGAGCCAATTCTCTGGTCAGTTCCAGAGCCTCCCTGACATTTCCTGAACGTTCGAGATTGGGTTGGATCAATCCCACCTGAAGGACGGGTGTTTCGGGATGATTCATCGCCTCATGAATCTGGTCGATCCTGAAAGTTCCCCAGGTCCACAGGCTCAGCATCAACATTCCACACAGGATCACGGGAGTTACACAGAATTGACGCTGATGTACCCAATGCCATACAAATCGTGAGAGCCACACGTTGATCAACACCATCAAAAACAGTAGCATTGGAGTTCCACCCCATTCCAGCGTCTGTAACAATACAGGAACACGAAACTGGGAATGTGCCAGATTTCCGGGGAACAAGGAGGGAAAACAGGAAACAGGCAGAACATACAACGCGGTCAACAGAATACAATTCAGTGTGCTTCGCAGGCCACCGGACAGATGAAATAATAAGCCATACAAGGCATAGGGCAGGGACATCCATAAACAATAGAGGCACACACCAGCCCAGGCAATCCAGGGAGGTATTTTCAGAAAATGATGCAAGGCAGGAGCGGCCCACCAGAGATTAGTCAGCCAGATCAGCCAACCCCAGAGTCCGCTATACAACCAGATGGTGCGACGTGGAATTTCAGCCATTCCATAATGCAAGGGCACCAGTGCCACCCATGCCAGCCATGACACATCGCCACCCGGCATAGAGATCGTGTAGCCCCAAACGGAGAGAACCAGACATAAAAGTCTGGTCAGTTGAGAAGGAATAAAAGACATGACGGCAGTGCCGGGATGGTTTAAAACAGCCAACCCGTTGTGATCAGAAAGTGTATCCCGCCCACGGCTGTTTCCGCATCACTGCCTATCGCGGCCGTTGCTGAGGACAGTTTGAACTGGAGTCCCAGATTGAAGGCCCGGTCTGATCCAATAATCCAGTAGGCTCCACCATCGAGCCAGTATCCTGTGCCGGTACCTGAGGCGTTGCTCATATCAATCACCTGATCACCGCTCACTTCCAGTTTGCCTTCGGCCATGGAGGCGCCTCCGCCAACATACATATGCATGTTGGTAAAAGTATCAAACACCTTATGCACGCCAAGATTGATTTCATTGGTGGTCAGAAAAATACGTTGTTCCATCGTCAAAAAAGTCGCACTGACACCGGCGCTGGCCGTCAGATATTCGAGGGCAACACGCACCGGCCAGGTTTTTTGTCCAAAATCCAGTTGGAATCCCAATTCCTGTTGCGAGTCCAGCGCTTTCAGGCCTGAGATGGCATATTCATTATTCAGGGTTTTTGTTCCAAACACGACACGGACATTCCCAACCCAACTGCTTTCCTCCTCTTCGGGATAGGCAGAAGGGGACGATGCCGCGGCTTCGGGTTCTGGTTGTTCAGCTTCGGGTACAGAACTCAATATTTCAATAATTTTATCATTTCCGATGCTTTTGGCGATCGCCATCGCGGTGTAGCCATCTTTGGTTTTTATCTCTCGATCGGCTTTGGCATCCACGAGAATTTTGACCGCCTCTTCGTGTTTTTCCTGTGTCGCGAACATCAGAGCGGTCCAGCCATCCTTGTCCAGAGCATTGATATTTGCACCTTGCTCAATCAGACTTTTCAGTTCCTGAAGATCATTTTTATAAGCGGCAAGCATCAGTTTAGTGGTTCCCTGTGGGTTGACAGGATCATCAATCCTGCTCACGATTGCCGTGGAGGGAACATCCTTAGGCGTGAGCAGATCCACCACGGCCTGGTGTTTCTGGCTTTTGGCAATCATCAAGGCGTTGACACCATTTTGGGTTTTAATTTCTGTATTAGCCCTGGCCTTGATCAGCAAGGAGGCGGACTCAACGTGTCCTTCCTGAGCGGCATACATCAGAGCCGTCCAACCATCCTTGTCCTGCAAATTAAGATCAGCGCCCTGACGGATAAATTTTTTGATGGAAGCCTGATCATTGCTGTAAGCCGCGGCCATCAATCGGGTGGTTTTATTGGCCTTGTCAATCAATTCGTCGCCAGAGCCTCTGGCCTGAATTGCTTGAGGCAAAAGAAGCATCAACGCAAATAATCCCGGAATTATTTTCCGAAACGAACACAACTGCATGATTTTTAATAACATAGACTATCCCTATCCAAATGTTTCATCGAAAGTATTTACGTGTTCTGTAACGAAACTAAGGCCTTAGCACAAGACTCTTTTGCTACGCATTTAAAAACACAGAGGCCGGACACAACCCGCCAGACAGAAGTTTACACACCTCAGGAATGGATACCATTTGCATATTTTGAAGGTTCAGGCCAGAAATATCACCTTTCAGCCACCGCTGACCGGAGGAATCAGACAATATTCCTGATCTGGTTGAAGAATAGAATCCTTGTGGACATAGTCTTCATGGTGCGCCAACCTGGTATAGGGAAGAAGTCCTGAGGCCTCCGGAAAATCATGGGCGAGTTTCCGCATCAACCCCTTGGCGGTGAGTCCCTCTTCCACAGTGTAAATGAACGGGTTTTCAGGAAAAATTTCTCTGAACATCGCAAAACCAACCAGTGTAATTTTCATAAAGTTCTCTTTGAGGAGTATGGCATGATTCAAGACTTGACAGATCCTGTGATGAACATTGTCGGATTTTCAGGTTCCGGCAAAACTGTTTTTATTGAAAAACTGATCCCATGGTTCAAAGCTCAGGGATATGCACCCGCCTATCTCAAACATTCGGGACACATCCACAACTTTGACACACAGGGCAAAGACACGGCACGACAATTTGAGGCTGGAGCGGTTTTTTCCAGTATTTTTTCAGACAGCCAATGGAGTTTTCATGGCCGGGGGACTATAGATGAAATTTGGCTTCAAAGCAATGCCGGAACAGATCTGATTCTGCTGGAAGGATACTCAAAAAGCAACTTTCCAAAAATTGTAATGGTTCATGCTACGTCCGGTGTGCCGGATGAACTCCACTGGCGGTTGATTCCTGAAGACCCGGCGTTGGTTTGGGCATATCTGACAGACACACAACAGACTGCGGATGTCATCAATGAAACCACCGAAATCCAGATAGCGTTCTGTCGGGATGATATTGAGCAGATAGGCGAATATCTTTTGAGACGTTGGCATTGGTATTGTCTCCATAAAACCAATCTCAACGGAGCGGTATTTGTAGGTGGGAAATCGAGCAGGATGGGTGAAAATAAAGCCTTGATGGATCACGGCAAAGGCCCCCATGCCCAATTTTTGTTTCATCTGTTGTCAGAAACACCCGGCCTCGAACTGGTTGTGTATTCTAACGCACAGCCCCTGTTTGAACTGACGGGGACCTGTGTGGCGGATCAGTTTGTTGAAAAAGGGCCGATGGGTGGATTAGTGAGTTTGTTTTCGTATGCCCCGAATTCCGCTTGGCTAGTGCTGGCCTGTGATCTGGCAAAACTGGATATGGAACTGGTGGAGTTTCTCATTCTGAATCGCAATCCCTTGAAACTGGCAACGGTTCTGGTCAATCCCTCTCAACAAATGGAACCATTGATGGCCATTTATGAACCCCGTATTCGTTTTGCCATGGAACAACACTTGTTAAGGAACCGGCTGTCTCTCAGTCAATGCCTGAATGGCGCGGCGGTACAGCGAGTGGATGTTCCAGAGTCCATGCTGGATCAGTTGACCAACATCAATACTCAGCAGGAACGCCAACAGGTTCTGCCGAGATAAGTGTTGTGCGGATTTTGTGGCGATGGGAAAATCCGCTCAGTCATTCTGGAGTTGAAGCTCGCGGCGGTAATGATTGAACAGGGTGGATTTGGAGAGCATCCCCAGAAATACGCCATCCCGGTCAACGACAGGCAGAGACCACGAATGGGATTCCTCAAATTTTTCCAGGGCCTCATTGATGGATAAATCCGCTTCAATTTGAGGGAGTTTACGCATGACACTGCCCATTGTCACCAGATCATACAGATTCTGATTGAACAGGTAGGACCGAATATCATCCAGAAACACAACGCCGATACAGGCCGTTGAGTTGGTCTGCATGACAGGAAAATAGTTCCGGTGTGCTTTTTTGAAAATTTCAATAAATTCGCCTAACAGAAGTCCTTCATCAATCGAGATACAGTCCTTGTCCAGAATTTCATGCATATTCATGGAATGGAGCAGATACGCGTCAGAACCTTTACGGACCAGATCCCCCCGCGCAATCAACTCCCTGGTGTAAATCGAGCCAATACCCAGGGCATAACTCACCAGCATGGAACTGCTGGCAGTGAGCATCAGCGGAAGCACCAGCGAATAGCCACGAGTTGATTCCATGACCAGAAAAATTCCTGTAAGAGGACTGTGCATCACACCACTGACCATGCCGGCCATTCCCACCAGAGAAAACGCTTCGACCCCGGCCTGATCGGTGATGGGCAGATAATACATAGCGATCCCGAACGCATAGCCGATTCCACTGCCCAAAACAAGGCTGGGAGCAAAAGTGCCACCAACGCCACCACTGCTCAGGGTGAAACAGCAGGCTAACATCTTCATGACCAGAAATAACAGGATCACACTCAATTCAGGAGACACGGACATCACCAGAAATTGCTGAATCATGGGATACCCCTCTGCGAGCACCTCAGGCATGAAAAAGCCCAGGCCTCCAACCATGAGTCCGCCAACGATGGCCTGGATCCAGGAATGACGGGAAATTTTCTGAAAGATTTCATGCCAGAAGGACAGCATGCGCATAAAGATCGCTGACATGACTCCAGTGACAACCCCCAGTACCACACAGGCAATCAGTGAGTTGATCGAAAATGTGGAAATCTCATGGTAAAACGGGATTTTGTTTCCCATGATCACGCGGCTCAATTCTGTGGCTGATACCGCGGCAATGATGGTTGGAAGAATGGTGAGATACGACCATTCCCTCAGGATGACTTCCAGGGTGAAGATCATTCCGGTCAAGGGAGCATTGAACACTCCGGCAATCGCACCGGCAACCCCGTAACTGATCAGCAGTTTTTTATGGCGTTCGTTCATTTTGAGGAGTTGACCCAGCACCACTCCGGCTGAACCACCCACACACACAATCGGACCTTCCAATCCGGCGGACCCACCAGTTCCAACAGTCAACAGGCTTCCCAGAAAACGTGAAGCCAACATTCTTCGTGGTAAAAATTTTGAACCAAGCGTGACGCTCTTGATCACATCAGGCACACCATGTCCAGATTGATCCCGAAGAACATGGCGGATCAGGAACACGGCGACTCCGGCACCCACTGCCGGTAATAAAACCCCCCAGGAAGTCTGGGATACGGATTCAGACCAGGAACTGACCAGATGGACACTGTAGTTGAGCGCGACAGACAGTGCTCCTGAGACCAGTCCGAGCACCAGCGCAAAAACCATCATCAGGCCGGCCTCCAGCGCTGAAACCTGGGTAAAACGAGACAGGGAACGGGCATGTTTGTCCGTTTCACTATTGAGAAAATGCTCAATGAATATTTTTTTCGAATTCCGTAATAAGTTTTTCATGTTCCGGATGTTTCTCTAATAGATCTGTCATTTGATTATTTCTGAGAATTTGCGCCAATTGTGCCAACAGTATCAAATGCGCTTCAATGGAGGAACTTAACACCACAAACAAAACAAACACAGGAAGACCGTCAACACTGTTAAAATTAACTGTTTGCGCAGGATAAAACACATGAATCATGGATTCCACGATGCCTAATTCCCTTGGATTTTGTGGATGGGGAATAGCGACACCTCGGCCAATCCCTGTGGAAGAAAGTTCTTCCCGTTTTTTTAGTTGAGCTGTCAGGTTGCCGCCTCTGATCGAGGGTTGTAGCAATGAGCCAATCTGCTCATAGAGCAACGCGGGATTGTTCCCGGAAATGTCATACCATGATTTTCCTTTTTGCAGAGCCCGGATCACATCGGTTTTCTCATCGCCCGCGACAACAGGTTTGGGTTGCAGATTTTCCAGATGAAGCTTGAGATGCTTGGAATGTGCCCAGGCTTCCAGTGTGGCACGATCAAACACATAGGACCCATGACGATTAATACTGGGAATGGTTCCATCCCTGATCCACCGGCGCACAATACTATCTGAAACATCCAGAAGTCTCACCACTTGTTCTATATTCAAAAACATAACTACCCTGAAAAAAACGTAATATTGTATCAGCAATGATCGACGGGATTGAGGCAATCACCGGAAATACACATATCAGATAAGTTGTAAAAGTTTGCCACCTGTGCAGGTGGTTTGAAAATGAGCCGCTAAGAACACGAATAAAAAGGGTAAGCGTTCAGCTTTCAGTATTCAGCTTTCAGTGTTTATGCGCTTCAGAAGCATTATGACTCAATAGCAGAAAATATCGTTTGGCTTCCAGGCCTTGAGAATTCCTGAAAACTGATAGCTGACGACTGAACGCTTACTAAAAAGGTTTTTTTATATAAATAAAGACCTCCGTGAAACCCTGATTTTCAAGATTTCCGGTACATATTCCCTTTTTTACTTTGTGTTCTTCGTGTACTTCGTGGCTAAAAAAGTACCTGCACAGCTCAGAATTTTTCATTTCCGGAAAGATGCTTTCGTGAACATTGCCAGACCAATGCCATACAAGACAAACCATGAAATGATTTCCTTTGCACCCCATTGAGACATCATGCTGAACAGCACCGACAGCTCGGTAATGTCGGATTCTCGATAAACAAATCCTGCTGAACCAATCAACACCAGCCATTTTGTCAGCCAGATTGCTATTGAAACCACCGATTGTGTTTTTTTCTGCTGATCCGCATGATAGCCTGCCAGCGTGCGTTGGATATCTTCTTCAGAATAGTAATCCTGAACCACGGGTTCGATGATATCTTGAGTTTTGGAATCAGCCCGTTGCTTGCGTTCCTCATTGATTCGTTTCTGTTCTTGAGTCCATTGTTCATGCTGTTCGTCTTGAGTCAGCGCGATTCCAATTTTTTTTCGATAGGAATCCAGTTGGGACGAACTTTTTGTTCCAACCTCCCAAGTTTTGTAGGAGAAATGGCGGAACAATTCATGCAGGATTTCTTTCTCACGATCCAGTTCTATCTCCATCCATTTCCGGAACTTTTGCCAACGGTGTTGCCACTGATCCAGTTTCATGGAATGAATCATCCTGTTCCACTTGCCGGAAAAATATGCGGCGATTACCTGATTGACGATACTCCAGTTTGTGATCAAACCGGGGTCAAACACGGTCATATCTGCGGTGCCATCGAGATTTCCGAGTGATGACAGACTTTTTTGCCAGTTTCTGGAGGCTTCCAAATCCTGTTCAAGTTGCGCGATCTGATTTTGTTGTAACAACTGTTGATGCTCGAGTCCTTCAATCTGCTGAAGAAGTCCATGTTTCAGGGTCTCTGCTTCCAGGTCCATGTTCTCAGTTTTTTTACTGAATTCCTGCTTAAGTGCCTCAACGTTTGCGTTTGTGGACTGTTCCCGTTGATCGAGTTGTTCCCACAAGGTTTTCCAGAGGTGATCCATTTCCTGGTCGGTATTCTGAAGTTGTGCATCGAGAGCCTGCCATTCTCTGTATTTAACCTGATAGTCGTCAATACGCTTCAGTTTGGCAGCCCGGTCTTCTGACGCAAACATCAGTTTCATTTGTTTTTCAAAATTTTGACGCTGTTGCGTGCGGGCCGTTTGCTCATGGGTTGCCCACGATTGTGCCATCAATGGAATTTCCACTAACCGTTTGTCTTCCTCTTCCCATAACTGGAGGAGTTGGTCATACCATTCAAGCCTGCGTCCTTCATTTTGCCTGAGTTCGTCGTGTCGTAGATTTTCGCACTGAAGATTTTCTTCTGTACGTTTTTTTGACAACCATTCCCGGGTTTTCAGACGGATCGCATGAATGATCCGCTCCTGTTCCTGTTTCAGTGTTTCCAGATCAGTGAGAGCGCTTGGGGAAGCTTCAGCGGGCGTTAAGGGTTGTGTAGCGGATTGCGGTTGTTGCTCTGGTTGAGATAATTCAGTTTCATCCATAGACCCTTTAAACTCAGATCAAACTTTTGCGGGGAGTTTCGTTGAAGTGGCCTTTGATACGATGACGATGTTTCTGCCCTTGTTTTTTCCCTCATACAGACATGCGTCAGCTTCTTTGAGCAGTTCTTCAACAGTGGTTGCTGGAGGAAATGACGCAACTCCAAAAGTTGCGGTTAAATTGCCGGTTGGTTGCTGATCCTGAAAAGGAAATTCTTCCAGTTCAATGGATCTTCTTAATTTTTCCGCGACTTTTCGGGCAGGATTCAGTCCGCAATTGGGAAGAACCATCACAAATTCCTCACCGCCAAAGCGGGCCGCAAGATCCCCCCGTCGCACGTTCTGTTCAAGCAGGCTGGCGACCCGTGAAAGAACAATATCGCCCATCGGATGTCCATGAGTATCATTGTAATGTTTGAAATTATCGACATCGGCCATGATCAGTGAAAATTGGGCAATGGGATCGGGAGATAACGTCACCAGAGCCTCCAGAAATTCATTGAGACGTCGACGATTGGCTAAGCCAGTCAATTGATCTGTTTCAGCGTCATGCTCAATCCGGTCCAGTTCCCGATGTTTGTAAAACCAGATTTTCAATTTGGTGATGGTGTGTCTGAGATCAAAGACGGAATAGGGTTTTTTCTCCAGTTCATCGGCGCCAAGTTTGATGAGTGCTTCACGCCGAATCACATCATTGCAATAGTCGCTCACAATCAGAATGGGTGCACCCTGGAGTTTCATGGCTTTGAAGGCTTCCTGAATGGCATGGTCATCCGATTCAAATGGATGAGTGAACAGCAGATCCATCACCACAAGTCCCAGATGATGAGCCAGTGGATTCTCAATGAATTCCATGGGATTCGCATATTCCAGCACGATGGATTCAGGCCAGTTGGCTTCAATGATTCCACGAATGAGCAACCGGTCTGTGGTGTTTTCATCAATCACCGCGACCTTGACCAGATCACCGGTTAACACCCTGTCACTTTTTCTCAACAGGGATTGAGCCGTGGTGACACGCAGTTTATGGGCCAGTTCATAAGCCAGCATGGCATAAATGATGGGCGCATGACTCGCATTCGAGGGAAGTTGCAGCGCATTGACCGGGAAAGATACAAGATGAGTGATACTTTCCGTGATCACATCCGCATAACGCACAGAGGGTTGGAGCACACTCAGTTCGCCGATAATGTCCCCATAATCATCCAGTCGCATGATTAAATGTCCCTGAGACATCACCAGAAGTGAGCCTTCAATCAGAACATAAATTTCCTGATGTTTATTTTCACCTTCATACAATAAATGTTCATTGGGCTTGATGATCAGATAATCGCCTTCACGCAGGATGTTTTCAAGCACCGTTTCATCCAGTTGCTTGAAGTGCGGTCTTGAATGAATCCGCTTCACGCAGTGTTCCAGCAAATCCTTCTGCTTTTTAAGGGATGTCCGTTCCATGTCAGTCTTTTCGATCACAAGTCCTACAAAAAAGTCAGGCTAACGCTTTGCCCAGATAGGTGTTCAGTTCAGTGAATAAAATGACAATTTCGTTGATATGCGCAGGAATATCAATTCCATATTGCTTGCCGCCGGTTTCATGTTGCAGGGCATCGATCAGTTTCATGATTTTCGGAACAAACTCCTGTTCAATCAATCTGGCAATTTCCATTTTTCTGGGGTGTTTGAACAATTCATCCCTTAAATAGGCCGAATCACTGTAATACGCGCCCAGTAGCGGTTTATAGGATGACGTGGCAAACACAATATCACGAAGTCTGATCAGATTTTGAACTTCCTTGCGGTCGTCGGAGTACTTCAGGATTTCTTTCAATATATTCAACAAAATGCCTTCAGAATCCGCATGAATCTGACGTGACATAAAACCTCCTTCAGAAAAGTGAAATGATTTGCTGTGAAACAGCGTTGGAATAACACATAACGCAAAGGTCAGTGGTTGACGGGGTGACACAGACCGTTGGAAAAGATAAAAACTGAAAAACTATTGAAATCTTTGGCAAAGGCCGCACCTCGGAAATCCACGGCACCGCCTTGTTGGCCGTGGCTATAGAGTTTCATAAAGTTCTATATCAAGAGCTTCTTTTAACCACACAAAATGTTTATCAAAGGAGTAAATACTACAATGATTTTGCATGATATTTTGTGCTAAAATCAGATCGGGAATTCCAATACCATTCAAACCTGACTGCAAGCAAATTACCTGAAATCGAATGATCTCATTCCAATCAATATTTAATGATAACTTTGAGATATTGTTAAGTAAATCGATAACCTTAAATTGTCTCTTTACTTTCAGAAATGGAATTAGTTCCACCAAAATTATATCATTGGTTACTATCAGATTTTCATCGATTAAAACGTCTAAATTACTGGATCGTATGCCACTTCGGAAATAATCTATCCAGACAGAGGTATCTATCAGAATTGACATTAGCGCCCTCTGATCAAATCTAGGTCTATCTCCAGATCAAGATGTCCTTTAAAATTTTTTAAATCAGCAATTCTTGATTTGCGAATTACTTCCTCCAAAGCAAAGGTGATCACCTGCGTTTTCGTTTTGATATGAGTTGCATTCATGGCTTCTTGAATCAGGTTTTCCGGTAAATCTAAAGTAGTTCTCATTTTGTCTCCATATGCACAAGATGTGAGATCGTTCTCATTAGTTACTTCTTATGCATAAGAATACAATTTAATGCATACCAAATCCACTTGTTTTTTTGATAAATTTGAGAGGCCAACATCAGGGATATTGAATTTCAGGAATACCTTCCGTGCAGGCGGTAATATTCCATATATGTGAAAATGCTTCACGAGCCCGGGTTGTGGAATTGTTCAGCACTTTCTCGAGTCCGGATTTAGTGAACAGCGGCTGAAAATCCTTGAGTTCAGCCGTTTCAAAGTCAAAATCCGGAAAGTTATTTTTGATTTCTCCCAGCCAGTTCATGACAGTGCCTTCTCCCTGATTATACGCGGCAACCGCAACGATGGCCCGTACAGAGGGTCTGAAATAAATCCTTTTCCCCTCAAGGCGCCAGGGATAATTCAGATAATAGCGCAATAGCAGTGACGTTGTTAAGATATTTGTTTCCAGATTGAGAACACTGCCATAAGATTTTCCATAGCGCTGTTCCGCGATTTTTGAGACAGCAGAGTGAATTACCGCATGTTTTCCCGAAAGAACATCACCCCGTAAAATTCGTTGTACCAGCGTGGTCATCAATTCCTCATTGCTACCGAAACTGATGCCCTCAGCCACAATTTCCTGTTGAACTTCAGTGATGAATGATGAAATATCAGGTTTTAGAGGAATCACTTCCACCGGAAATTCGCCCAGATCCCCAAGAGTCACAGCGGTTCCCATATCTTTCAGAATCTGGTTCACCATAGGGTCCAGATAAATGTTTCTGAGATGTATCGCCGCGGCCTGCATCCGTTTTTCAATGTCAGGATTTTCCCTTAATTTTTTAATCTGTTCGAGTGCGATACTGGTGATTTGCCCCAAACCCAGGGCTCCAGTATAGCTTCTGACGTTGAAATCAAATTTTGATTCCTGGAACAACAGACACATCATGGTTGGGTAAGGAATTTGAAAAAAATGAGAGCCCGTATGCGCAGCAAGTGTAATCCTGACAGGTTGATCATGGGAATAGCCATACAGCGGTTGGGTGGCCACAGGAATCAGAAAACGTTTGTACCAGACACTTTGCATGATGTAATCATTGAGTTCCGCAACATCTCTCTGGGAATCCAGTTTAAGCACTTTCCGGCGAAAACGGGCCGCACTGATCGCATTGTATGAAATCAGAAAGTGATGGATGCCTTCAAGAACTTCAGGAAGGTTTTGTCGTTTTCCCCGCATGATTTTTCGGTAATACCGGTTTGTAATATCCATGACTTCTTCCAGAGAACGGTTGGACACCTGTGAAACCTCTTCCAGTCGTTGCGGGATGGGATTATATCGCAGAAGTTCTTCAGCGTCAGGCACATCCAGCGCATAAGCCGACCCTTGCCAGATCATGAAACAACCGATCAGTCCGGTAGCCCAAATAAGAAGTAGTGTCCGTGTTATCCGCATGGTTGCTTAATCCCGGAAATTGAGAAATATACTCGTAACGAGCCATAAAAAATAACCAGTAGAGACGGATTTGAAACCCGTCTCTACGTTCGCCTGGTGGATAACGCGCCCCACGGGACGTAGGGCACGAGCAAACTTTTACAAGTTATTCTTTTGCCATTCCTTAACGTATCCTGAACATTATCACAATAGTCAGCGGTAAATTAATACTTTTTTTGTCAGGATCTTTGTTTTATGCATTGTCTGAAAGATGATTAATATTCCGGGATTTTCAATCAATGGCTTAGCCACCAAAACAAAAATAAATATAATTTGAGTTACTGCTTTTCATTTACTGGCATAAATGTGTAAATACTGATTGTTCATATTCAATTTTAAACAAACATCAAGGAAAGGTTATGGCCGATAATACCAGCGATTCTAATGAACAGGATTCCGGTGAAGATTCCATTTTTAATTTAGAGGAAACCACCAAGGTTACTGATGACAAGTCCGTTGTAATTACCAGCGATCTACTGCCCACCGTGCTTCAGGTCATTCCTCTGCATGATCGACCTTTGTTTCCTAAAATGACAGTTCCGATCATGGTTCAGGACAGTCAATTTATGAAAATGTTGATGGAAGCCAAATCAAGCACGTTGTTTGTCGGGTTTGTTCTGGCTAAAAATCAGGACAATGCTGACGAAGGACCACCCAAGGCCAAAGATATGAACAAAGTGGGGGTCGCCGCAAAGATTCTTCAGGTATCTGGACATCATGATAAAGAGGGTCCGCTCCAGGTGATTGTGCATGTGATGGAACGGTTTCAGGTTGTCAAATTCATGACGGATACACAACCCTGGAAGGCCAAAGTTCGCTATTGGTATGAAGATGCTTCTTCCAATGAAATCGATGAAGAACTCAAAGCTTATTCTGTTTCAATCATCAATTCTATCAGGGAACTCATCCGGTTGAATCCGTTGTTCAAGGAAGAGTTGACGTTGCTCATGGGCGAGGTCAATCTTGCCCGTCCGGGGATTCTGGCTGACTTTTCCGCTTCGATGACCACAGCGTCCGGAGAGGAGTTGCAGGGAATTCTGGAAGAACGTGACATTCACACTCGTGTTGAAAAAGTGCTGGTGCTTCTGCATAAGGAACTGGAGATCTCAAAACTTCAGATTCAGATCAATAAACGCATAGAAGACCGGTTATCGACCCAGCAACGTGAATTTTTTCTGAAGGAACAACTCAAGGAAATCAAGAAAGAACTGGGACTCGCCAAGGAAGGCGCGGAAACAGAAGTTGAAAAATATCTCAAACGCATGGACAGCCTGACTCTGACCGAAGAAGCCCGGGAGCGCATTGAAGAAGAACTGGAAAAACTCAAAGTTCTGGAACCCTCATCAGCCGAATCCAATGTAACACGGGCCTATCTGGATTGGTTGACCATTCTTCCCTGGGGCATTTATACCAAAGACAATTATGATCTTAAAAAAGCGGAAAAAATCCTGAATCAGGATCATTACGGACTGAAAGATGTCAAAGACCGGATTCTGGAACTCATCTCAGTCGGCATCATCAAGGGCGATCTCGCCGGTTCCATTGTTCTGTTGGTGGGACCTCCCGGTGTAGGTAAAACCTCAGTTGGACAATCCATTGCCCGCAGTCTGGGACGGAAATTTTACAGATTTTCCCTGGGCGGTATGCGTGATGAAGCAGAAATCAAGGGGCACCGCAGAACCTATGTGGGGGCCTTGCCGGGAAAACTCATCCAGGCCTTGAAAACCTGCAAAACAGCCAACCCTGTGATCATGCTGGATGAAGTCGATAAAATCGGCGCCAGTTTTCAGGGGGATCCCGCATCGGCCTTGCTGGAAGTTCTGGATCCTGAACAGAATCATGCCTATCTCGATCATTATATGGATGTGCGTTTTGATTTGTCCAAGGTCCTGTTTATCTGCACCGCAAATCAACTGGAAACTATTCCCAGACCCCTGCTGGATCGTATGGAGGTGATCCGTCTGTCGGGATACATTATGGAAGAAAAGCTTCAGATTGCCAAAAACTATCTCATTCCCAAACAACTGGAAAATCATGGTTTGATTAAATCCAGAATTTCCCTGTCACGAGCAGTGATCAAGGAAATTATTGATGGCTATGCACGGGAAGCCGGAGTGCGGAATCTGGAAAACCAGATCAAAAAAATCATGCGTAAAAGTGCCCGGACTATCGTGCAAACTGAAGTTGACAAAGTTGAAATCACCTCCAGGGATTTGCCGGAAATTCTGGGCCGAAAAGTATTTGATGAAGAAAAAGTTTTTCGAAAAAACAGAGTTGGTGTGATCATGGGGCTGGCCTATACCAGCATGGGTGGCGCGACCCTGCATATTGAATCCACTGCGATAGACTCAAAAACCCCGGGCTTCAAACAAACGGGGCAACTCGGAAGTGTCATGGTGGAATCCTCAGAAATTGCCTATACCTATGTCCGGGGTATGTTGAGCAAACATAAAAAATACAAGGATTTTTTTGAACAGAAACACATCCATATTCATGTTCCCTCCGGGTCCACACCCAAAGATGGTCCCTCTGCGGGAATCACCATGGCCTGCGCCATCTATTCCCTGGCGACAGACACGCCCTTGACGGGCAGACTGGCCATGACTGGAGAACTGACACTGAGTGGACTGGTGATGCCGATTGGCGGCGTGAAGGAAAAACTGATTGCTTCACGGCGAGCTAAAGTTCAACAGATCATTTTTCCAGAAGAAAACCAGAAGGATGTGGATGAACTGGAGGATTACCTGAAAGATGGCATGCAGTTTCATTTTGTCGAAACCGTGGATCAAGTGCTGAATATATGTTTTCCTGATGTGAAACTTGAGACGTAAGGCACCCCATAGGCACGCTCAAAAAATACCAAGGAACGTCTCAAACCATTACAGACTAAGATTTCTTTAGCGCCACATCTAAACTCAGTAAAATTAAATATTTACCGTTTTTGAGAGATGTTTGACACACAATTTAAATCCCACCATCAACCCCAATAACCCATGCTCAAACTCGAAGACATTAAAAAAGATGCACAAATCAAAGGTCTGGAAGCGAATGAAATCGTAAGAGTGGTTGCCGTGGAGCAGTGATTATGGCAGACTAAAAGTGCACCTTTTTTGAGGGTTGTGGCAGAAAATTTACATTTTATGAGCGTTTTTAAAATATGATGAAATCAGAGATGGATGAAGTTTATATCTCATTCACGGAGGACGGTTGTTTTACAATTTTGAGTGGCATTCAATCAAGGCAAAGAAGAATCTTCAAAAACATAAGATCAATTTTGAAAGAGCATCTCAAATTTTTCTTGATCCGATAGCACTGTCTATTCCTGATGAAGAACACAGTTTAGAAGAAGAACGATGGATTACCATTGGTAAAGATCAACAAGGATTGATTCTGGTAGCAATACATACATTTCGTCGGATAGATGAGAACACATGTGTCATCGGCCTTATATCCGCTCGCAAAGCGACCAAGCGAGAATTGCAACAATATTATGAGGGCATATGAAAAAGGAGTATGATTTTTCCCAAGGGAAACGAGGCCTGTTTTATAATCCTGAAGCACAGTTGAATCTCCCGATTTATTTAGATCAAGATATAGCAATGTTTATTGGTGAACGTGCCACAGCTAAGAAAGTGGATACACAAACATTGGTTAATGAGTGGTTAAGAAAAGAAATTGATCTGATTCAATCGCTTTCTTAATGATAGAGGAAAAACCATTGAAAATCAGTGCCCAAAACGCACTCCGTCATACGGTCCGTGAGTTTTCTGCTTCGCTTAACGTTGGACTATTGGTGTCTTGAATCAATATTGCCTGTCATAACCCATGAAT